>DQHS01000333.1:19394-19592 GCA_003524365.1 Cellvibrio sp.
ATAGAAACGTCACAAGCCAATCACTGATAAAACTCATGGGAAGGGCGATGGCAATGGCTGTCCAGGCTAAGAAGGCATAAAGCCGCCGAAGCCTGGAATAGTAGAGCTCCTCATCTATTTTTTTGGCGCTGACAATAGCTGGGAAAAGTGAGTTGGTAATCAATACTGGGATGAAATACCACACTTCACTTAGACTAA
>DQHS01000001.1 GCA_003524365.1 Cellvibrio sp.
TTGCAGGCTTAGTGACTCACCCGCGCAATCCCTTTACAATCGCGCCCTCGATTTAACACAGACACCCAGATTCCATGAGTAGAGATTTCGCCAAAAAAGGCCGCGCACCTGCGCGCCGAACATCCAGCACCGAGGCATCAACACCGCCCTGGCTGTGGTTTGTCGCCGGTTTGGTATTGGGTGCGTTTGCGGCCAGCCTCTACTTCATTAAAAATCCGGTCACTGCGCCGGCCCCTAAAGAAGAACCCAAACCCAAGGTGACAGAAAACAAAACGCCGAAACCGCGTTTTGATTTCTACAAGTTGCTGCAGGAAAGCGAAACCATTGTGCCCGCCAGCGAAACAATCAACGAGGAAAAACCAGCACAGGAACAGACTACTGAATACATCCTGCAAGTCGGCTCTTTCCCGCGCGCAGAAGATGCTGACAAATTGCGTGCACAGTTAATTTTGCTCAATCTCGACGCCAATATTGAAAAGGTCGAAATCCGCAAAGGTGAAGTCTGGCATCGCGTGGTAGTTGGTCCTTTTAACAATCAAAACGAGCTCACCACCGCGCGCTCGCAATTGGTGAAAAACGAATACAACGCACTGGTACTCAAGCGCGCTAAAACCAAATAATTCCCCCGCCTAAGTTCACGCCTTGAAAAAGGCGTGCGCGCCCCCACTTTTCTGACTTCTCCGATGACAATTAAGAAGGAAGTCCAGTGACAACAATTCTCTCTGTTCGCCGCGACGGGCAAGTGGTAATCGGCGGCGACGGCCAGGTTTCCCTTGGCAATACCGTGATGAAAGGCAATGCGCGCAAAGTGCGCCGCCTCTACAAAAACCAAGTAATCGCCGGATTTGCCGGTGGCACCGCCGATGCATTCACCCTCTTCGAACGCTTTGAAGCCAAACTTGAAGCGCACAACGGCCAACTTATGCGCGCTGCAGTCGAACTCGCCAAAGAGTGGCGAACGGATCGCAGCCTGCGCCGATTGGAAGCATTGCTCGCAGTTGCAGACAAAGAAGCCTCATTGATCATCACTGGCAACGGCGATGTAATCCAACCGGAAGATGATTTGATCGCAATTGGCTCCGGTGGCAATTACGCACAAGCAGCCGCCCGCGCGCTGATGGAAAATACCCAATTGGATGCGCGCAGCATTGTCGAAAAAGGCCTGAAAATCGCGGGCGACATTTGTGTCTTTACCAACCAGACACACACCATTGAAACACTCGAATACTGACAGCCGTAGCCCGTATGGAGCCTAGCGAAATACGGTGCCTTGATTTGATAAAGAGCCATTTGATAAACAACTGCGCCAACAACAACCATCTCCCGCATTCCGTTACACTCCATGCGGGCTACCGAAGAGTTTTATATGTCCTCCATGACTCCGCGCGAAATCGTGCACGAATTAGATAAACATATCGTCGGCCAAGCCAACGCCAAACGCGCTGTCGCTATTGCACTGCGCAACCGCTGGCGCCGCATGCAAGTGCCCGTCGATATGCGCAATGAAATTACTCCGAAGAATATTTTGATGATTGGGCCAACCGGTGTCGGCAAAACCGAAATCGCACGCCGTTTGGCAAAACTCGCCAACGCGCCGTTTATCAAAGTGGAAGCGACAAAATTTACTGAGGTTGGTTATGTCGGCCGCGATGTAGAATCGATTATTCGCGACCTCGTCGATGTCGCCATCAAAATGCGCCGCGAGCAAGCCACCAAATCTGTGCAACATCGCGCCGCAGAGGCCGCAGAAGAACGCATTCTCGATGCACTGCTGCCACCAGCACGCGTGACATCTGCTGAAGAAAGCAAACACGAATCAGGTACCCGCCAAATTTTCCGCAAAAAATTGCGCGAAGGTGAACTGGACGATAAAGAAATAGAGATTGATGTAGCCGCTGCCAGCGTCGGTGTAGAAATTATGGCGCCGCCGGGCATGGAAGACATGACTAATCAATTGCAAAGCATGTTTTCATCGCTCGGGCGCGACAAAACCAAAAAAGCCAAGATGACGGTGAAAAAAGCCTTCAAGCAATTGCAGGATGAAGAAGCCGCAAAATTGGTTAGCGATGACGATATCAAAGCACAGGCGATTGAAGCCGCTGAACAAAACGGCATTGTATTTATCGATGAAATTGACAAGGTTGCACGCCGTGGCAGTGTGAGCGGCGCTGATGTATCGCGTGAAGGTGTTCAGCGCGATTTGCTACCATTGATTGAAGGCTGCACGGTAACCACCAAACACGGCACCATCAAAACCGATCATATTTTATTTATCACGTCGGGTGCATTTCATCTGAGCAAACCCTCGGATTTAATTCCGGAACTGCAAGGCAGATTACCGATTCGGGTGGAGTTGAGCGCATTAACGCCGGATGATTTTGAACGCATTCTCACCGAACCCACTGCATCGCTCACCGAACAGCAAGAAGCGCTGCTGAAAACCGAAGGTGTAGATATCACCTTTACCAAAGACGGTATTCGCCGCATTGCGGAAACCGCATATGAGGTAAATGAACGCACCGAAAATATCGGCGCGCGCCGGTTGCACACGATTTTGGAACGTTTGCTGGAAGATGTTTCATTTGAAGCGGGCGATGGTAAAACCCAGGTGGAGATCAACGCAGCCNNCGCAGCCTATGTTGAGGAACATGTAGGCGAACTGGCGAAAAATGAAGATTTAAGCCGCTTTATTTTGTAATCGAGTGCTGCCTTAATGAGCAAAACACCTACAAAAATCCAGTTGCATAAACAATCACAACAGCTTGAGCTGCATTTTGACGGCGAGCAATTTTTATTGCCCGCCGAATTTTTGCGCGTCCACTCTCCCAGCGCGGAAGTCAAAGGCCACGGCCCAGGACAAGCCGTGCTGCAATATGGCAAGAAGGAGGTCGCCATCAGCAAAATTGAGCGCGCGGGCAATTACGCACTCAAGCTGGTTTTTGACGATGGCCATGACAGTGGTATTTACACTTGGGACTACTTTTACGAGCTTAGTAAAAATCAGGAGCAGATATGGCGGANNCGCTTATTGGACAGAAATCAGGCCACCCAATTAATCGCCCCAGTATAGGCCGTCAATAAAATTAACAGCCCAAACGCAATTCGATACCAGGCAAATACCATAAAGGTGTGATTGCTAATAAATTTGAGTAGCGCCCGCATAATCACAAAGGTGCTAACAAAAGATGCGATAAAACCAATCGCCAAAATGCCTGCATCGTCCAATACCAAATACTCACGCCCCTCCCAGAGACTGTAAAGTGACGCCGCACTAATAACCGGGATCGCTAAAAAGAATGAAAATTCGGNNCGCGAAACACCCGGCACTAACGCCAAACACTGACACAAACCCACTTTAAACGCGCGAGCAAAGGTAATTTGATCCATATCATTTATGTCGGGATCATAGGCTCGCTTTTCTACCCACATAATCGCAAACCCACCGATAATAAACCCGGCCGCTACCACGTAAGGGCTAAACAGCACCGCGCGAATATAATCAGCGAAGGTGTAACCAATAATAATAAATGGGATAAACGCAATCGCGACGTTGATATATAAATTACGCTCTACACCGGGCTTGCCAATACCCAATAAACTGGAAAATATTTTTTGCCGGTATTCCCAAACGATGGCGAGCATAGCGCCCATCTGGATAAATACTTCGAACACCACGCGCTTATCTTTTTGCCAAAAATCCATCAATTCGCCCGCGAGAATAAGGTGGCCCGTGCTCGATATTGGTAGCAGCTCGGTTAACCCCTCAACAACGCCCATGACGATGGCTTTCAAAATTAGCAGTAAATCCACAACAACTCCCTGATTGTTAACAATTAACGAGCAACGATTGGTTGGGCGCAAGTCTGCGGTAATAGCTGGGTGTTTGCAAACACTGTGCCCATACTGGCCCATATCTGGACAGCAGCTAGGCTATACTCGCACACAACCTACTTTTGCCCACCAGAGGACAAGGCTATGCGCCAATTAGTTTCCATCGGTTTGATGTCAGGATTGCTATTATTGCTCAGCGCTTGCACCAGTATTAAATATGCCGATGACTATAAAACCGGCACCGACTTCACCGGTTTAAAGACCTACAACTGGCGCGCAACAACGGTAGATATAGGAGGAACAGATAACGTTTTCCTGCAAAGCCTTGTCGATGAGCAGTTGCGTGCGCAAGGATTCATACTTGCCGACACTAGCGCCGACTTATTGGTCGACATGCAGGTTTTTTCACGTATTAGCACGGGCGGCAACACCAGTATCGGGATAGGAATCGGCTTACCTGTGGGCAACAGCGGTAGCATCGGTTTGGGTACCGGCCAGACGCTGGGCAAAGGAAAACAAGAAGGTGTGATAGTGATCGACATTACCCAGACCACCAGCAATATGCTGATCTGGCGCGGTAATGCTGAAGGAATTCCGCTGATTAATTTTTCGTTAAAGGCAGAGCAAAAACTGCGCGAGACATTTAGCAAATTGCTAATGCCATTTCCACCTCAAGCCACTGCAAAATAGTGTTTATTGCTGGACGCTGGATTGCCTGCGCAATCCAGTTTGCTAACTTTTTTTGTGTCGATACTCTTTTATGCCGAACTCACAACGCCTTTCTCTCGAAGGTATTTTGCTTTTAATCGGACTAGCTATTGGCTGGGGTTTTAACTGGCCGATTATGAAGTTTATTATCGGCGAAATTCCGCCACTGACTTTTCGCGGTTTTTGTTTATTTTTTGGTGGGCTGGGGATTTTGGGGCTGGCACGCGCTTCGGGTTTAACGCTAGGTATTCCCGCTGGTTACTGGAAAAAAGTGCTATGGATTTGTTTGTTGAATATCGTCGGCTGGAATGTGATGGCGACTTACGGTTTGAGCATGTTGCCCGCCGGACGCTCGGCGCTCTTGGGTTACACAATGCCGATCTGGACGGTGCTCTTATCCGTTTGGGTGCTGCACGATAAATTTACGCTACGCATTGGAATTGCTCTTTTATTGGGAGTTGCGGGTGTATTGGCATTGATGAGCGAAGCGTTAATTAACTGGTTTAGTGCCCCCATGAGTACGCAATTAATAGTGGGCGCGCTGTTAATGATTGCCGCAGCCTGGTGCTGGGCGGCGGGCACAGTACTGATGAAACGCTGGCAAGTGCCGCTCAATACAGTAGTGCTAACCGGCTGGTTATTATTGCTAGCAAGTGTACCAATTATTATCGCGGCTATTATTGTCGATGGCACATTGCAGAAAATGCCGTCAACACTCGCACTCTGGGGCGTGGTTNNGCGTTTATGTTTTGTTACTGGGCCTGGGTGCGTTTAGTGTCGCTGGTACCCGTGAGTGTGTCATCGCTCTCATCGTTAATAACACCACTGATTGGCGTTATCTCCGGCACCTTATTATTAGGTGAACAACCCGGTTGGCCAGAATTCATTGCCGCTATTTTAATTTTAGGTGCAGTCGCAGTAGTAAATTTCGGCGGCCCCAAAAAGACTAATCAAGCACCGGCAAAGAGCGATCTAATTTAATAATATTGTGCTCAGGTTTAATAAACGCGGCATAGGCGATAACTTCCACGCCTGCCGCGCGCGCCGCTTGCAAGGTTGCTGCGTAGACAGCATCGATATGCGCAGCGGCTCGCACCGATTTAATACCCGTGTGCTGCACACAAAACAATAAAACCGCTCTGTGCCCCTGCGCCACCATCACCATCAATTCACGCAGATGTTTGCTGCCGCGCTCGCTCACTGCATCGGGGAAAAATCCTTCGCCTTCGGCCTCCATCAAGGTCACATTTTTTACCTCCAGATAACACAGGCGCGCATCGTCATTGTGCTGGCTTAGCAAAAAATCGATGCGCGATTTTTCGCTGCCGTACACAACTTCCCGCCGCAGGGTTTGATAGCCGCACAATTCCGTAATCACATCCTCACGCAATGCCTGCTCGACCAACTCATTGGTACGCGCGGTATTAATCCCCGCAAGATGACCGCCGGGCGCGCTTACCACTTCCAGTGTCTGCGGATATTTGCGGGTTTTGCTGTCGCTCACGGAATACCAGCAGGGGCTTTCCGGCAGAACACAATTTTTCATCGAGCCGGTATTGGGACAATGGATGGTCAATTCGGTGCCATCGGGCAGACGTATGTCAGCCAAGAAGCGCTTGTAGCGTTTGAGGAGCAGGGCAGGATAAAACCGGAGCATAGTTGGCAAGCGTACATATATAAGAGGTTGGCGAGTGGTAAATTGAAGCACAAACGCGCCAATCTGGGGCTATAGTTTTTGTTTGAACCAGGTTTGGGATGCAGTTTGACGAGATATAACCAATCCGCCGGGATGTGCGAGAAAAAACGCTAGCACTCGCATTTGTTATCTGATAGCTTGCTCCCCCTTCTAATTCTGCCCACCTACTGGTGCAGATTATTGCCGATTCAGGAAGTCTTGCGAGGCGCTACTATGGCGAAAAAATCACCATCCACTGAAACATTTGCACTGCGCCCTTTCACTCCTTATGTGGAGAAAAAAGGCGAAGAGTACATGAGCGAAGGTCAAAAGCTGCATTTCAGACAATTGCTGCTCAACTGGCGCTCAGAGCTAATGGAAGAAGTAGACCGCACCGTATCTCATATGAAAGACGAAGCGGCTAACTTCCCCGATCCCGCCGACCGCGCCAGCCAAGAAGAGGAATTTAGCCTCGAACTGCGTACCCGCGACCGCGNNACTGCGATGCCTGCGGCGTAGAAATCGGTATCCGTCGCCTTGAAGCACGCCCAACCGCTACTCTCTGTGTGGATTGCAAAACCCTCGCGGAAATCAAAGAAAAACAAATCGGCGGTTAATGCCGGTTTGATCGAGGCGAGCTAGCACTCGCCTCTTTCATCATGTCAGCCACACCTCTACCGCTCACCCCCACTCGCTTATCAGGCAACCAATCGCCCGACAATCAACCGTCTGGCACCCAATCGTTCGATACTAAAAGCTCAGGCTATATCGGCCGCTTTGCGCCGTCACCTACCGGCCCGCTACATTTTGGTTCGCTGGTCAGTGCGCTAGCCAGCTATCTGGATGCCAAAGCCACTGGCGGAAAATGGCTGGTGCGCATGGAAGACCTCGATCCACCGCGGGAACAACCTGGCGCTGCCAGCGCAATATTGCAAAGCCTCGATGATCACGGATTGCATTGGGATGGAGAAGTTGTCTACCAAAGCCAGCGGAGCGATGCCTACCAAGCCTGTCTCAATGCACTTTTACAGACCGAGCTTGCGTACTACTGCACCTGTTCGCGTCAGGATTTAACCACAATGGGTGGCATTTACGATGGCCGCTGCCGCAACCGCCAAGCTGATTCAAATAAGATTTGCTCAGTGCGCCTGAAACTCTACGACTTGCCGGATCGCTTTACCCCCGCGCTTATCCAGTTCGAGGACTTAATTCAGGGCACGCAAATACAAAACCTGCGCACCCAGGCAGGTGATC
>DQHS01000197.1 GCA_003524365.1 Cellvibrio sp.
AGGCTGCGCCTGTACACCAGACACTGTGAATACCACTGTAAACACGCTAAAAATCGTGTGCACATACCATTTGTTACTCGTTACCGTCATGCTACAACCTCAGCAAATAGTTAGATTATTTTTTTCAATAGAACTGCCTGGATTAATCAATAGATTTTCAATCTATCTGCATTATTTTCTGTATGCCAAGCAATGAAAATGCAACACAGGAAAAATGATTGATTGCTAGAAATTACAATCGATTTATTTTCAATAATGGCTATCGCTTTAGTGAAATAACGAAACAATAATTATCAATTCTTAGCATTGAAATACCCAACTAAAAATACTTGCCTTGAATGCAAGGTTAGATGCAAAATGACCACAACAAATCTGCAACATATCCCGCACCATCTCCTCAAAATCAGCGCGCAAAAAGCCAAAAACCTATTGTTTTCTACACCAAAAAGTCATTTTTTTAACGCGCATTGCAAGCAAACTCGTTTGTGCTTAGGCTGGTAAAAACAATAATAAGCACTTTACCCACCGCCATTTTTTGGCAAATAAATTCATTCACATTACCCACTTGCGCGGCCACTTGACCTTAGCGTCAGTTTGTCGTGCGCAGCCTACTTAGAGTAAAAATAATTATGAATAATTTCCCACACAACAACGGGCGTTTTGTTAAATCTATTGCTAGCGCAGTTGGAATTCTTATTGCAAGTACTATGTCGTCTTCGTTACTTGCACAGCAAGTTAGCCCTGTATTAGTCGGCAATAATTTGTGGTATGCCAATGAAGATACCGGTTCTACGCCGAGCGAAACCGTATGGCAACAAACGAAAGATATGAACACCAAGTTAATTCGAATTGGTGGTCACCAATTTGATGAGGACATGCCCAGCAATGAAATTATGGAGCAGTGGATCCTCAAAATCAGAGCTACTGGTGCAGAACCCCTTGTTCAGGTTTCTCAATACAACTACGCCACGCCATTAAATGACCGTGTCGCCGCCGCTGTGAGTATGGTGCAATACCTCAATGTGACTAAAAAGTTGAATGTCAAATACTGGAACATTGGCAATGAACCTTGGTTACAAGCAGGCAAACCCGCCGATAACTCAGCGCTTGCAGCAATGGTAAGCGGTTATATCAAACCTATTTCGATTGCAATGAAAGCGATTGATCCGAGCATCAAAATTTTTGGCCCGGATGAAGCCTACTTTATGAATTATTTAGGTGAAATGTTTAACAGTGGTAGCGCTAACGATATCGGCGGAAAAATTCCTGGTAAAGATTATTATTATGTCGATGGTATTTCCTGGCACTCCTATCCGCAGGATGCTGGAATTGATCCAGCCATTCAAGGAGCGGCCAGCTTCTTAAACAGTATCCGAAATAGCAAAGCTCTCGTTGATGCAGCCAATATTCGCCATAACCGCACCGGCGCCAATGCGCTGCAATGGGGAATTGGTGAGTACAACTCCAAAGATGGCACAGTTGTACATACTTATGAAAACGGTCAAATGTTTGGCCAAATTCTTGGTTACACCATGAAATACCAAGGCACTTACGCAGCAACCTGGTCGATGTTTGAAAACGACGGCCGTCGCTCCGGCTCTGATTTCAGTATGATCGATGGCAACGGCACACCGCGCTCCTCATATCATCACATGGCGTTTGTCAGTAAATTTATGAGCGGAAATTATGCCGATGGGGTTTCGAGCAACGCCAATGTAGTTGCCTACGGTACGGTGAACGGCACGCAGCGAACTGTGATGATATTGAACCGCGGCACCACTGCGCAAAATTTCACACTGCGCCTCAATAACGATGCGATCACATCGACCGACGTAAAAATTAATATCGATGCCAACAGCACCCAGCAATACAGCACTACTATCGGCGGAAATACAACATTGCTCTTAGTGTTCAGCGGCGAAAGCTTGCGAAAATTTACTTACAGCAAAGCGCATTTCACCAGCGGTATGTCACCGGTTGAAGAAATCATTGATACTTCCGGTGGTGGTAGCAATGGGTCGACTGTACTTACTAATGGTGGATTTACTGGCAGTGCCAATGGTTGGAGTATTTATTCGTTTGAACCAACCGGTGATCTGCGCGATGTGCGTTATGAAAACAATAGCGTGCGTTTTTATACCGACGGCACCGAATTAAATTGGCACGGCCAGCTCTATCAAAAAATCGATACTGTTGCGGGCAGCACTTATAGTTTTGCATGCGACCTTGAGACCACAGGAACAAACGCAACCAAAGCGCAATTGTTTATTGAGGAAGACGTGGACCTGACTAACATTGTCACTAGCACCTGTGATGTTGCTGGTGCCGGTGTTACGCGCTGTACGGCTACGGCGACAGTACCCGTAGGTGCAGACAATTACGATGGAAAATTCGGCGTGCGCCTGGCAAATACTGCTGATAACCTGGGCTGGGATTTTACCGTGGATAATTGTGCACTCACCGTGACTGCCGCATCATCATCTGCAGTAGCTTCATCGAGGGCAGCGTCATCTGTACCAGCATCTTCAACACCTGCATCATCTGTACCCGCGTCGTCCAAACCTGCTTCGTCGGTTCCTGCTTCGTCGATTCCTGCCTCATCTGTTGCAGCTTCATCAGCTCTGGCATCCTCTACTCCGGCATCGTCAATATCGAGTGCAGCATCTTCACGTGCTGCATCGAGTGTGGCATCCAGCATTGCAGCGAATAATTGCCAATATGTTGTTACCAACCAATGGAATACGGGTTTCACCGCCGATATTCGTATCACGAATAATCGCACCACTGCGATTAGCGGTTGGAATGTCAGTTGGGGTTATAGCGATGGCTCACGCATGACCAATAGTTGGAATGCCATCACAGCAGGAAGCAATCCTTATAACGCCAGCAATCTGAGCTGGAATTCCACTATTCAACCAGGACAAACTGTGATCTTCGGCGTCCAAGGCACTAAAGGTTCAGGCTCAGCAGCAGTACCGCAAGTATCGGGTAGTGTTTGCCAATAGCCAATATTATTAAGTGTGAAAAAAAATCCGGCAATTGCCGGATTTTTTTTACTACTTTTTGATTATCCGGCTCGGGCCATGGCGTGCAGCGAATGCGCCTTTTTGTTTTTCAATTCAATCAACGCCGGAATATTTTCCAGCGATGAAATCATGTAATGGGCTGCTTCCAGAAAGCCTGCTGCATGTAATCTGGCTAAAGGTATAGATGCAAGCGCTGCCAACTTTTGTTTATCCACTGTGTGGTAGCCATGGATGCGGTACTCGTTGCGATTATGAAATTGCACCTCCAGATTCACCGGCACAATTAAATCCAATTCAGCAAATGCTTCAATCATGGCGTTATTTAAAGCCAAACCTTGATGAATTATTTGCAACCGGTGACTGACCGAATTCAAATACTCNNCCATCGCTTAGCTGATTCTGGAAGCCAATTAAAAATGGCCCGCGCGCGTTAAATGCAGGAACGTAGCGTGCACGCCATCCATTGGCGACGTCATGATCGTCCAAAAATAAATTTTCTTCATCATCAAAACCCAGCATTGCGATAGGCCGCAGTTTATGGGTTTTTGGATCGGCGTGAAAAAAAATCGGGTACTCCTTATGCACCGCCGAAAATTCAGTGACAAATGTGAGCACATTAGACACATTGTCGCCAAAGGCGGTGGAGTAACGAGTGATGACTTTTAGATCTTCGTGCTGAATATTATTGAGTACAACATGTTTGCTCATGTAAAAACTCCGCGCTATCTTTATGAAAAATAAAGCCGCTGGTAAGAGCGGCTTTATCATTTTTAAACCAGTGAAAACATCACTTAATTAAAAATCATAACGCGCGCCCAGTTGATAGCGCGGACCAAGGTCGTACATATTCCACACCAATAGTTCAGAGCGGCCATAGGCGCGACTGTCTTCACCGGTGAGATTCAAACCTTCAAATGACAGAGTGATATTCTCNNTTCGCTGTATCGCTCAAACCGGTTAATGCAAATTGAGTAATGTTGGTGGGTGAAGCATTGTTGTAACCTATATCGCCATTCACGATGGTGTAGTTACCCTGAATACCAAAACCGCTATCGCCAAAAAAGTGCTGTGCGGCAAGTTCAACGCCGTTAATTTTCGCTTCTTTGTTGTTAATCGGTTTGGTGGTCAGATACAGCAACTCAGGATCGCCTGCTTGCGGAGAGATATCGTACTTGGTAGCTACCTGCCCCCAGAAAGTTGGATCTTGCGCTGGAGTTTTAAAGTCGGCTGCGCCGTTAGGAAAATCCTGCGGGTTATCCAAAATCGCGGTCATCACAAACAAACTGTCTTCGGTGACAGGTTCATTAATTGCCTGCAAAGCAGCAGTCGCCTGTTGCGCGCGTGGTCCAGCCGTTGCATCTAACAAACCAAAATGATTTTCATAAACTTGCTCAGAGCCGATGAAGTTCTCCACGCGTTTTTCAAATAAACCAATGGACACATAACTGGCATCATCAAAATAATATTCGACTGATATATCAAAGTTATCTGACTCTAATGGCAAGAGCGCCGGATTCTGCGAACTGGCAACGGGTTGACCACCTAGCCCGGTTGGTTGGTTTAAGCCACCGGTCGCGCTGATGGTGGCACCCGAGGTTAAACTACCGTAACCCGCGCGTGAAATTGTCGTGCTGTAAGATGCACGCGCTTTAATTTCATCTGTGAGTGCCATATCAAAATCAATACTCGGCAACACATTATCGTAGTCACTGTCTTGTGCATACATAGTGGGTGACGACGAGCGAACCAATAGGAAATCGTTATTGTCCGTCCATGTCACTTCGGTCGGAACCAGCATGGAATTCGATGAGGATACATCGGTAGTTTCGTAGCGAACACCAGCAAGTAAATTAATAGGTTTGCTAAACAACTCGGATTCAAAACCAAACTGCACATAGGCTGCAGTTGTTTCCTCTTCAATGACGGTATTGGTAGAGAAGTTGGGATTGTATGCAACCCCCCAAGGTACTGCAGCGTTAGCGCCATAGGTTGCGGCGCCCCACTCGGCCAATTTTACTGCATCGGCCCTGAAGCCATCTGTTTGATATCCTGAGGTGTTAAAATCATCAAATCCGGCAACATAGTTGTAGTTTTTAATTAACTCATCGGGAATATCCATTGGGAAAGCGACACTGTTTCCACCGCCTTGTTTTTGCCAACTGGATTGTTGCTGCGCACTTTGCATGTTGCGCGTTTCCACTCCACCTTCGACAGTAAAACTATCAAATTCATATTTAGCGTCGAGCTTAATCTGGCTAACATCCATTTGTTGACGCGCATAAGTGAAATCAAACACCGTCGAACTCACATCGCCAATATCGGCAATGCCATTGTTATTGCCTTTCACTGAGTCGTTAATCACATTGGTAACTTGCGGCAATTTCTTGCTGAAATCAAAGGTAGTGTACGCACCAATGGCTACCGCCATACCTGAACGAACAGCACTGCCATAAGCTTCTTCCGGGCCACCTTCCAATTCCGAATCATGTGCATCGAACATTAGTGTCAAACGATCTGTAGCTTCAAATTCAAGATTGACACCGAGAGATTTGAGGGTGTTGGTTACATTACCGCTGGTTTGTGCGTAGCTGTTGTCTTTAGGGAAATTCCACGCTTGCTCAAGTGATAGCGGCCCGGCAACATCAGGATTTTTGTCGAATACAATTTTAGTGAAGTTACCTTGCAGCCAAACAGTTTTATCGCCGCGCTCTTCTTCAATTCGGTTTTCTGCATAAGTGTAGTCAAGCGTGCCCAATAATTTTTCAGTCGGTTTAAATTGCAGCGTCAATTGTGCATTGTTACGCTCGCGATGATTGTCGACAAAGTGGTAACGCAAATCGTTTGGCAATGCATACAAGTCGCCGACGTCCGGCGGATTAACAATTTCCGCACCGTTTAATGTACTTAAAGAACCTGGTTGACCTGGCGTAATCCACTGGCGAATATTCCAGTTGTTTTCGGTGAGACCGGATTGACCGCTGTCGCGCACTTGATGGCTCGCCGAGAGCGATACACCCAGCGTCTGATCATCATTGGCAAAACTCACTAGCCCGGATAACTCCGGGGTTATGTCATCGCCCGCTTCGTTAGTAGTGTCGCTAACGAGCTTGCCGCCGATAGTACCCACCAAGCCATCGGTCTCGATGGGTTTGTTAGTAATAATATTAACCGTTGCGCCAATGCCGCCAGTGGCCACACTTGCTTTACCGGTTTTGTACACTTCAACCGCTTTTACACTTTCGGACGCGAGATTACCAAAATCGAACGCGCGACCAATGGTGCCTCCACCGTAAGCTGCGGTAGAACCGCCCGATGGCAGGGTACGGCCATTGAGGGTCACCATGTTGTTGGAACCACCAAAACCGCGCACGGTAATTTGCGAGCCTTCACCATTGCTGCGACTAATCGAAACACCGGTGATGCGCTGTAAAGATTCTGCGAGGTTGGTATCAGGAAACTTACCCATGTCCTCTGCGGAGATGGCATCTACCACACCGGCTGCATTGCGTTTGACATCCATCGCGCGTTGCACTGACGCACGAATTCCGGTGACAACTACCTCTTCAACCACTTTCTCTTCGGCAGCAATAACAGCACCGCCGTACAAACTGGATGAAATGCTGAGCGCCAGCAGTGAACGGGTGAATACCCGGCTTTTAGTGTTGTGTTTGAATGAACTCATAGCATCCTCTCTTATATGGATTTTTTATCATTAATATTTGCTGTGTTTTTCTAGCTATTGCATTTGGCAAACCCACCAAGCTGTATTATGGACAAGTGGTAAGGCCACTTATCCACTAAACCATATTGCCCGGAGAACTGCAAGTGATGACTGGCAGCTAAATAGAAGTTTTTGGACTTAACGAGTGAAATAGTTAATCCACAAATAGCGCCGCAACTTTTGATGAGCAACCTAAACCGGTTACAGAATGACGAGGATGAAAAGCAGATTTTTTCCGCAGCAGCAAAATTAAATTTGAATAAAAGCAAACGGGGATGGTGTCAAGAAGACAGGAAGACAGGAAGACAGGAGAGAAAATAAAAAAGGCGGAGCAGTTTTACAACTGATCCGCAAAGCGGGTACCAGAAAGCATACCCTCGGAATAGCCTGGAAAACTCCAGAAACACAAGGTCAAACAGGCACATCATTCAGGGTTGCTGCACTTGCGGCACCAAGAGCAACAACCCATGAATCAGTCGGCGCTAGCCTCTTTCTTTTTATAATAATCGCGCAATACATACCAGGCTTGCTTGCGAATACCCAATTCAGATACCAGGCCTTTGCGATTATAAAAATCCTGAATGTCGGACAAGGACCGACGCGGAGAGCGAAAATCTTTCAAAATCCAGGGGCTCACACCGCGCAGCGCGGAAATATTTTCCATCATGGCAATATTTTGTTTGAACACTTCCGCTTGATATTCCTCCGTCCAGATTTCAGTTTTATCACCAAATTTACCCTGCACCGCACCCGCACCGACTTCACTCATGATTAGTGGCTTGTTGTATTTGGATGCCCACTTTTGACTTGCGCAATTTTCCGGAACTTCGTAGTACCAACCGCAGTAACTATTAATACCAATGACATCCACAACACTTGCCAGAGGGTCATCAATGACTTTGCCATCTTTTGTTGTGGTTTGAGTATCCATCGCCGCCGTTACCAGACGAGTACTGTCCAGCTCGCGGGTTTTATTAATCAGGCCTGAGAGAAAATCCAGTCGCTCTTGTTTTACTGGTGTTTCATTGGCTACTGACCAGAGAATAATTGAGGCGCGGTTTTTATCGCGGATAATCATTTCTGTCAGTTGCTTTTCTGCTTTGGCGTAGACGGCCTTATCCTCAAACATCACGGTCCAATAAACCGGAATTTCTGACCAGACCAGCAAGCCCATTTCATCGGCCATTTTCAGCATGTTCTCGTTGTGGGGATAATGTGCAAGACGCACAAAGTTACTGCCCAAATCTTTCGCCCAGCGCAACAAGGTACGTGCATCATCCTCACTCCAGGCGCGACCACCGCCATTAAATGGAGACTCCTCATGAATACTAATACCGCGCAAGAAAATTGATTTTCCATTGAGTTCGATATTTTCGCCATTAACCGCAATCGTTCTGAAACCAATGCGATCTTTCACTACTTCGCCGTTAAAACTTATCTCAATATCGTAGAGTTTTGGGCGCTCGGGGCTCCAGAGCTGCGGACTAGCAGCGAGGGTTAGCTCCGCTTCTCCACCAGCACCAATTTTCATTTTTTGCTTGATATTTAATTCGGGAATGGACAACACCAAATCACCGAATTTAGCACTGAGATTTCCCGCCAGTTTCACACTGGCATTAATCATTTTGGCGTTGGCGCTATTGAGATGCAAGGAATAATCGGCCACATAAGTACCGGGCAATTCCAAAATCGCTACCGGGCGGGTGATGCCGCCGTAATTCCACCAATCCGTATTTACCGTAGGTACTTGATTGCGCTCGCGACGGTTATCTACTTTCACTACGACAAAGTTTTTGCCATCGACTAACTTATCGGAAATATCAAATTGAAACGAGGTAAAACCACCTTCGTGATCACCTACTTTCACGCCATTAACATAGACGATCGCCTGATAATTCACCGCGCCGAAATGTACAACATAACGTTTGTTGGATTTCTTATTGAGCACAAAATCTTTGTGATACCAAACAGTGCCCTCGTAAAGAAATAGTTGGCCCTCTTGGGTATTCCAATCGCCGGGAACCTGCAATTTGTCGCTGGTGGCAAAATTGTATTCCAGCAGCTCTGATTTATTTTTTACTTTGGCGTTCTTAAAAAAGCCATTCTCGTGTGGTAAGTAGCGATGGTTGTAGTAGCCGTTTTCATAGGGATCAATGATGCGGTTCCACTGCCCATCCAGACTGATTAAATCGCGCCCGTAGGCGTTTTGCACATAGACGTCCTGCGCACTGACCTTGCCCATCACCACAAGCAGCGGCAACATCAAGACCGCCAACAATAGATTCTTATAATTCATAGCTACACCTTCTCATTATCGTTAGGAATGGCAATGAGATTAGCAGTAAAGCTAACCCTGTGCCGCCAGAACTCTTCTCCCACCGGCACTACAGCGAATACGCCATAGAACCTGGCCTCAAGACTAATAGACAGTAAAGTGGCAATCTGGCCTTACCACTTTACCATTATTGAATGCTAGCAGCGCCGCGCCCTGGCAGGCAACAAATATTTCCCGGATTTACACAATTTTATGTTTTCATCCAAAATAACTTGGTTAGAATGGCACTACCAGTTTTCATTCGTAAGACAAATCAATTACTGGCACCAATCAATTCAGTTTGAGGCAAGAAAATAATGGAATTACAGGCAATAAAAGCATCTCGCCTTTACGTGCAAGTTGCGGAGCAACTGTCAAAGCTGGTTAGCGACGGCATCATAAAAGCCGGTGAGCGCCTCCCCTCTGAGCGGGACCTGGCAGAAAAACTCAATGTTAGCCGCCCCACTATCCGCGAGGCGATGATTGCGTTGGAGTTGTCGGGTATTATTGAAATTCGCACGGGCTCAGGCATTTTTGTGACGCAAAAAAAACCGCGCCTCACCATCGACGATAAAGGTATAGGCCCCTTTGAGATCCTTGAAATACGCCATATTCTTGAAGCAGAGGCCTGCGCACTGGCCGCAAAAAAAATTACTAAACAGCAAATCAGCGAACTGAAGAAAGCCATTATTGAAATGGAAGAGGAAGAATTACGTCCCGACAGTTCCGAAAAAGCCGATTGGAAATTCCACAACATTATCGCAGCGGCAACGCAAAACAGCGCTATCTCCACGGTGGTGAATTGGCTCTGGGAACTGCGTAGCCAATCCGATTTGAGCGCCGCGTTTGCTGCACGCCTACGGGAACAGGGCGTACATCCTTCCATTAAAGACCACAAAGATATAGTGGCCGCACTTGAGAAAGGAAACCCGACAGAAGCGCGTGCCGCAATGAAAAAACACATCAAAAACGCCACTCAGGATGCGGCAACTTACTTTAATAGTAACGAGTCGAAAAAATAAAAATCTTCTCCGCGAAATAACAACGCCCGCCCTGTTACAGGCGGGCGTTTTTGTTTGGGGTATTTCAATCGCCACGGTGAGAGCGACACGAAATTGCGCAGATAACCGTGCCATCCACTATTTAGTGGAGGTGGATCTCCGCGAGAGAAAAAATGCGATGAAGCCGATAATCAATAACAACACTGCCACAGGCTGCAGCGCACTGGTGCTGTCACGCATCACAAACCAGTCGTTAACTGTTGTAGGTTTGGCATCCAGGATAGAAAGGTTAGCGTCGGTGCAAACCGCATCGGCAGTGCAGGAATTCAGGGTAGTAACCGAGAGAACTTCAGCGACATCCTTGTCGGAACCTCCTCCTTGAATGGCAGCTACATCCTTGTGCAAGACCGCGTTTTGGTTGGCATCTATTGCTGCCTGATCCGCATCCATAGGGATTACAGCAGCATTGGATACCATTGAAAAAGAAATTAACGCGAGAAAAATGAGTGAGTGATTGAGCATTCGCGTAACTCCTTTTTTCAGATTGCGTAAACGTGTTTTTGCACATTGCGTAAACGCTGGTTTTAGTCCTTGTTTCAAAGGTGAAGCGGTTCAACAGTAGCCGGGCGCCATGCCATAAATGGCGTAACGCGGTAACACGGGGCTCAAGGCAATTGGGGGAGGCATAATGCCTATTGTGCATCCTTGCAACCCTAAGCTCGTGTCACTGAGCGCAGTCTTATCCCTGCTTGCGAAACTCCTCGTCCCGCTCGCTTATCCTTGCTGGCACCCTGCTACAGTGGGTAAGTTACGGGGTTTTGATGGGAGGATCTGTGAGCTAATGCAGGGGAGATTTGTGATTTATTCACGGTTGGGGGGGCATTTCAATTGACGAGATAAAAAACCAGCGGTAGTTAGCCGCTGGTTACAAAATTATTGCGTGTCGGAGACAAAAATCTGCAGAGTTAACTACTAATTAAGCACGAAAACCAATAATTCAGCGCGGATAAACAACCATGGGAGGATCAAGCTCTTTACCATTGGAGCGGATCCCATAGTCAAACGTTAGAAATTTATTTTTCCGAAACTCCTCTATAAATTCTGGACGTTCGAAAATATCTTCAGGTATTTGAACAACAACCACACCCCGAGACGACTTATTTTCTACCCTACCATTAGGTGTTTTCTTGTTTTTAAAAACAATCGCAAACTCATCCGGACCTGCATATAACACTTTTTGGCCTGGATGCACTTTCACATCTTTATAGCTTTCTTGTGGCATACCACTTTTATCAAGAGAAATACCAACAACTACAGTTTCTGTTCCTGGTAATGCATATCCAGTACGAAGCTTATCAGGCTTACAATCTAGCGATGCACACCCACCAAGTGCAAAAATAAAAACCATCATCAATGTATATTTAATGTAAATCATTTTATCCTCCTAGTTTTAATGAACTTTACTATTTTTTAAAAACAAATCCCCAAATCTCTCTTCCTTCAAAATCGAAAAATCAGGGTCAACCAACAATAATTCATCGGTATACGCTGTCTCAAGCAGATGCTTTGCGTACTTTCTTATACTTGCATCATCTCCGTCAAGCACAGAAATTCTCAAATGCGCATAATAAGCATCCGAATTATTTGCACTTATACTATCGGCTATAACCATCATTTTTTTTGCTTTATCTAGATCACCAAAATAGGCATAAGATCTAGCAATATACTGATAATTATTTGCAATATCAGGAGTCAACTCAATCGCCCTTTGTGCTAACTTAATGGCATCACCAAAGTATTTGTCTGCGAGCACCTTACCTCCAGAGATAAATTTATAAGCATCTGCCAAGAAAACTAGCCACTGGCAATTTTCTGGCTGCAAGCGACCTGCTTCTTCATACATCCTGGCAGCTCTTTCAAAATCGCCTGCGTAGTAATACATATTTCCGGTATTCGCAAAAGTAACACTGGAAGGTTCTATTTTCGTCGCTTTTTCAAATACAACTGCTGCCTCACTGAACTTATTTTTATAAAAATAATTTATTCCAATATTATTTAGTGCAAATTTATTTTCAGGAACAAATTCAAGCACTTTTTGATAGTTTTTAATAGCCTCATCAAAACGACCATTCTCTGTTAAAAAATAGCCGTATCCAGAATAAGCTTCCCAACTTTTGGGAAACAATGCAATCGCTTCTGTATATAGATCTTCAGCCGTTTGCAGATCTCTCATTGATTTATAAACGCTGGCCAATGTAATCATTATCGAAACGTTATCTCTATCTATAGCTCTACCCTTTTCTAAGTATTCAATTGCTTTTTTATAATCTCCAAAATCCCGATATATTGCACCAATCGCATTGTAAGCCCGCACAGAACTTTCATCTTGATCAATAACCGACAGGCAATAGCTTTCAGCATGCTTTATCCAATTTGCGGAACGTGTTAGCAGATATTTTTGCCAATAGGCTTCACAAAGACCTGCATTTGCACGAAAAAATTTCTTGTCATGCACTAATGCTGTATTAAAAAATTGAATAGCCCTATCAAAGTCTTGAAGTGAGGACGATAGATCCAATAATCGAATACCCCTCAAGTAATAATCATAAGCTGCAACATCGCCAGTCAGTCTCAACGGCGCTGGCCTAAAATTCTGCAACTCAAATTCATCCGCCAAATACCGTGCAATTTCCCCCACCAACCGATCCTGCAAAATAAAAATATCTTGATAAGTACCATCCAATTTTCCACCGGCAATCTGCACATTATCTTTGCGACGAAATAAGCGGTAAGCGATGCGCAAATTATCGCCCAAACGCTGTACGCTACCTTCCAATCGGATAGGAGCATGAATACCTTCTTTTGCATCGACGATATACACATCGCGCATATCCGCTAATTGGGAGCGCACGGCTTCGGTGATACCGGCGGAGAAATAATCTGCATCGGCTTTTTCGTTCATTAAATTTTGGAAGTCGGCAATTTCTACATAATTTGCTGCATAGCCAGGCACCAACCAGCGAGGGATAAAATAAAAACCGGCGACGATCACAGCGAGCAAACACGCGGTTAATGGATAACGGTAAGCGACGATATTTTTATTGAGCCCGCGCAAAAAGTAAAACAGATGATCGCGCCAGCCAATACCGGAAGGTTTGATTAAATAGACGCGAATTTTTTGTTCGATATTTTTTAACGCTTGCACTCCCAAACGCTTTGCAGGCGATGACAAAGTAAAACGCACTTCGTCGTACACGGTTTGCGATATGCAAATACCGTCGGCAACGGCGAGAGGTTCAAGGCGTGCGGCGATATTGACGCTATCGCCAAAGACCGCACCATCGCGGAGCATCACTTCGCCTTTGTGTAGGCCGATGCGGGTTTGAAGTGGTGGCAATCTTTTATCGCGGACTTCGTTAAAGGCTTGCAGATGTTGCTGGATGGCGATGGCAGCGGCGGTTGCGCTCGCCAANNAAAATGGCGATGGCAGCGGCAGTTGCACTTGCGGCGGAATTAAAGCGCGCGAAAATCGCATCGCCAATAAATTCAACTAACTGGCCGCCTTGTTGTTCAATATGGGAGAGCAGGATTTTGCGATAGTCGCCCAACATTTCTATCGCCATAGCCTCATTGCGCCCCATAAGGCGCGAATAGCCGACGATGTCGGTGAACATAAGTGTCTGTTCACAATGTTGATTGTGTTCGGCGACCATAATGCAGTCGGCTCTCCGTGCGATAGCGATGGATGGTTAAAGCGTGATAAGAAAATGATAATCCTTGCCACCAAAACTGGGGCACGAGGGCTCGGGATTATTGTGCGTTTTAGCGACAATAACAACCAAACAATCGTAAGGATTCCAGAGAGTGAGCTAGCGCACAAGTTTTTGTAAATTTATGCGCCAAAATTAGCCCTGTCACACCTCAGCGGTTATGATGCGGCATCACGCCACCCTCACTACCACAGAAGCCACTGCCATGTTAGAGAATGTACGCCTCTTCGCCAATGTGCCACCAGAATATCTCCAGCAGCTGGAAAAGCTCAGTATTCCGCGTCGCTTTGCAAAAAATACGGTGCTGGTTACGGAGGGCGATGAATCTACCCATTTGTATATTATTCGCCAGGGCACGGCGAGCGCTTATTTAACTAACGAAGATGGCCGCCAGGTTAATTTGAATTACATGCAGGAGGGCGAATATTTTGGTGAGCTCTCACTCTTGGATGGCCAGCCGCGCTCAGCCTCGGTAATTACTGTTACCGATTGCGAAATGATTTTAGTTCCGCGCGCCGGAGTGCTCGAACTGTTAAATAAACACCCGGAATTTGCGATGGTGTTGATAACAGAACTCACGCACCGCGTGCGCGGCCTGACTGACAGTGTAAAAGACATGGCGCTGCTGGATGTTTACGGCCGCGTGAGTAATGCGCTGGAAAAACTCAGCGACGACAACAAACGCATCCACAATCCCAAAGTGACTCATCAGGATATCGCCAACATGGTCGGCTCATCACGCGAGATGGTAAGCAGAATTATGAAACAGTTATTGATTGGCGAATATATCGAGCAGTGCACCGGCTATATTGAAATCAAAAAACAACTGCCGCGTTATTGGTAAGTTTCAATTATCTGCCGTCACTCCCNNTCCCCGCGTTCGCGAGGATGACGACCAACCAGAATAAACACCAAGCATCTAGCACAACTTTAGCTGCTTATTGCACAATCCCCGCTTTGTTACATCAACTAAACGCCCCCACCTGCACCAACCAGGCCTTCAATTGCTGCAACGACATAGCGCCTGAAACGCGCTCAACTTCTTTACCACCTTTAAATAAAATCAGTGTGGGGATACTGCGAATGCCCCAGCTTTGCGCTATCGATGGCACCGCTTCGGTATTGAGCTTGGCACAGCGCAGGTAAGGTTCAGACTGTGCAGCTAGTTGCTCGAACACCGGCGCAAAACTTTGACATGGGCCGCACCAGGGCGCCCAGCAATCCACCAGAACCGGAATGTCATTTTTCTCAATCGTGTTGGCGACATTGCCAGGATTTAATTCCAATGGCTTTCCTACAAAAAGTGGACGCTTGCATTTACCGCAGGTAGGGTTATCAGCCAAACGTTCGCCCGGCAGGCGATTGGTGGCGAAGCAGTGCGGGCAGTTAATTTGAGTGGCGCTCATAGTAATTCCAGAAGATCGATGAATATGTGTGATAAAGATGGGCGCTTGCCGGAATATTTTCAAGCGGTATTGTCTGAGTGATGCGAAAAAATAACCCTATAAAAAAGCCCGCTGGTGCAAAGGGGGCACTAGCAGGCAAAAGGGCTTCCGCAAACAAGAATAACTACTGACGGTTAGCGACGGATTCCTGCGCAAACTCCCAACCGCCGCCAAGGGATTTATACACCGCGACCAGATTCAATAACACTTGCATATCGCTCTGCGCCAATTGCGCGCTTACATTCAATTGCGAACGTTCGGTATCCAATACGGTTAAAAAATCACTACTGCCTAATTCAAACCGTTTGCGCGCAAAAAATGCGGCCTGGTTACTCGCATTTAATGCGCGCTGCAAATCAATTCGCCGCTCTTCTTCGCGTGAAAAATTTTGCAGGGCATTATCGGTTTCTTCCAGCGCGACCAACACTTGCTGTTCAAATTCCGCGATACGTGCCTGGGTGCGCGCATCGGCCGCATCGATTTGTGCATCTACCCGTCCGAGATTAAATGCGGCCCATTGGATACGTGGCGAAAATGAAAAGGTATCGGTACCGCTATTGCCGAGCCGCGTCCAATCCGTCGATAAATAACCCAGACCACCCGAGAAAGTCACACTGGGATACATATCAGCAACGCGGATATTGTATTCCGCTACCGCACCGGCAAGTGCTTGCTCTGCACGGCGAATATCTGGCCGACGCTTTAGTAAATCCGCTGGATTACCTACCGCAAATGAAACGGGAATTTCCGGCAGGGATTTCACTTGTGCCAACGCGATTTTTAATTCCGCCTTGGGTTTACCGGTTAGTACACCAATGCGATTCAGGGCAACATTCACCTGCGCATGCAAAGTGGGAATGCTGGAGCGCGTTAATTCCAACTGCGATTCAGCGCGCGCCACATCCAATTGATCACCGCGCCCCACTTCAAGAAAGCGCTGGGTAAGCTGCAAGGATTCCTGTTGATTGAGCACATTACGCAGTGCGACATCCAACAAATATTGATTGCCGCGCAAACTAATGTAAGCACTGGCCACTTCCGCCGCGATACTCACTTGCGCGGCCTGTAAATCCGCTTCACGCGCAGCGAGCTGTGCTTTGGATAATTTCACGCCGTTGCGCACACGGCCAAAAATATCCAATTCCCAACTTGCGTCAAAACCGGCTTGATAGGTTTCACTGATGCGCGAATCAGCATCACCCACAATATCTGCACTTTGTTTCTGGCGAGCACCACTCACGCCCGCTTCTACAGTGGGGTAGCGATTCAATTTACTATTTCGTAACAGCGCGCGCGATTCTTCAAGCGATGCCTGCGCGATACGCACGGAATGGTTTTGCTGCAATGAATCCGCAATTAATTGATTGAGTTGTTCATCATTTAATTGCGACCACCAAGCCGCCACCGGTTGTTGTTGATTCATGCCCTGCTGTAATTCAAATGCCGCAGGTGCGGCTGGCACATTGGCCAGCGCGCGTGAATTTTCTACTGACTTAAAACTGCTGCAGGCACTGATCATCAGAGGCAACAACGCCAGACTAAACAGTTTTATAAATTGTTGCTGTCTCATACTTGCACCTCTTTATGGTCTACTTGGCGACCCATTGCTTTATGATCAATGTTTTCCAACGCAGTTTTTTCTTCTACTGCATCGCTACCCATAACTGCATAGTTGCGCTTGCCTTCGAGTTTGCGTAGCAAGACATAAAACATAGGTGTGAAAAACAAACCAAAGAAAGTCACGCCTAACATGCCGGAGAAAACTGCAATCCCCATTACACTGCGCATTTCCGAACCTGCACCAGTGGAGAACACCATCGGCAACACACCCATAATAAACGCGAAAGAGGTCATCAATATTGGACGCAAACGCATACGGCTAGCGGTTATTGCCGCCTCATAGGTCGCCATACCGCGCATTTCCAATTCGCGTGCGAATTCCACAATCAGGATTGCGTTTTTACTAGCGAGCCCTGCGAGCACAAACAAACTTATTTGGGTGAAGATATTGTTGTCGCCATTGGTAATCCACACACCAAAAAGAGCAGACAAAATCGACAGGGGAACAATCGTTACCACCACTAAAGGCAACGCCAAACTTTCGTACTGCGCCGCCAATACCAAAAATACCAACAGCAAACACAGCGGCAAAATATAGGCAGCAGTATTGCCCGCCAATACTTCCTGATAGGTTAAATCCGTCCATTCATACACAATTCCCGAGGGCAAAACCTCATCCAGAATTTCGGCGATCGCATCCTGTGCCTGACCACTGGAATATCCGGGCGCGGCATTGCCGTTAATATCCGCAGCCAAATAACCGTTGTAGTGCGCGGCACTTTCGGGGCCGTAACTTTCTTCCATGGTCAACACTGAACCGAGTGGCACCATATCGCCCATTGCATTGCGCACTTTTAAATTGAGCGCGTCTGCTGGCGTGTTGCGATACTCCGCATCCGCCTGCGCAATCACTTGATAAGTGCGACCGAATTGGTTGAAATCATTGACATAGAGCGAACCCAAATAAATTTGCATGGTGTCAAAAATTTCTTTCACATTCAGACCAAGTTGTTTGGCTTTGGTGCGATCCACATCAGCATACAATTGCGGCACGTTAATTTTGTAGTTGGAAAACACACTCGCCAACTCGGGGCGCTGCATGGCTTTTTGTTGCACCTGCATCACAACCTCTGCAAGCTTTTCATAACCCAAACCAGCGCGGTCTTCGATCTGCAATTTGAATCCGCCCGTTGTACCCAAACCGCGTACTGGCGGCGGTGGGAATACCGCGATAAATGCCTCTTCAACGCCGGCAAATTTCATCTGCAACTTTTGTGAAATTGCCGCTGCAGAAAGCTCTTTACCTTTGCGCTCTTCAAAAGGTTTTAAGGTTAAGAACACAATACCGGCGCTGGAGCTGTTGGTGAAACCGTTGATGCTCAAACCGGGAAATTGCACCGCGTTTTCCACGCCCGCTTCAGCCAAACCTATTTCACCCATTTCACGAATGACTTGTTCAGTGCGAGAGAGAGTTGCACCGTCAGGCAATTGCGCAAAGGCGATGAGATATTGTTTGTCCTGCGCAGGCACAAAACCTTTGGGGATAATATTGAAGCCTACAGCAGTAATACCAAGCAGTACCGCATACACGCCAATCGCCAAGGTTTTGCGGCCCAATAATTTCCCGACTTTGCCAGAATAATTACCCGATGCACGATTAAAGCTACGATTAAACCAAGCAAAAAAGCGGCCAAACAAACTATCCATAATGCGGGTCAAACGGTCTTTCGGCGCATCGTGACTTTTTAACAAGAGAGCGGCAAGTGCAGGACTTAAGGTTAATGAGTTGATTGCAGAAANNCTCACTTCTTGCATCGCTTTATACGTCGCGGCCAGCGGTGTTAAACCTTCTTCAATATTTCGCTCAACGTTTTCCACCACCACAATCGCATCGTCCACCACAATACCAATCGCCAATACCAAACCGAACAACGATAAAGTATTAATGGAGAAGCCGAACGCCCACATCAGCGAAAAGGTACCAATAATCGACACCGGAACTGCAAGCAGGGGAATGATGGACGCGCGCCAGGTTTGCAAAAATAAAACTACCACTACAACGACTAAAGCCAAAGCTTCAAGCAACGTGATAATTACCGCCTTGATCGAACTTTTTACAAAGATTGTCGGGTCATACACCACTTCATATTCAACACCCTGGGGGAAACGCTCAGACAATTCCGCCATGGTGGAGCGCACTGCATCGGAAATCTGGATAGCGTTGGCACCGGGCGATTGGAAAATCGGAATGGCGACTGCAGGGCGACTATCGAGCATTGCATTCAAACTGTATTCCGATGGGCCCATCTCCACGCGCGCAACATCTTTCAAGCGCGTGATTTCACCAGTACTACCGGCGCGAATAATAATTTCACCAAACTCTTCCGGATTATCCAAACGGCCTTTGGCATTGATCGGCAATTGCACATCGACTAAATCGGTTACCGGTGCACCGCCAATCATACCGGCTGCGACTTGCACGTTTTGTTCGCGGATTGCATTGACCACATCATTGGCAGTGAGATTTTTCTCGGCAATTTTTTCCGGGTTTAACCAGATGCGCATGGCGTAATCACCCGAGCCAAATAAACGCACCTGGCCTACTCCGGCAACTTTAGCGAGCTCATCTTTAATATTCATCAAGGCATAGTTGCGCAGATAAAGTTCGTCGTAACTTTTGTCCGGCGAAATTAAATGCACCACCATGGTTAAATCGGGCGAGCTTTTTACGACGGTTACTCCACGCTGACGAGTGACATCTGGCAAACGCGGCAGAGCTTGCGACACACGGTTTTGCACCATTTGCTGCGCAAGATCAACATCGGTACCGATTTTAAATGTCACGGTCAGTGTTAAACGACCATCAGTAGTGGCCTGCGAAAACATGTACAACATATTTTCTGTTCCTGCCAACTGCTCTTCCAACGGCGTTGCAACCGTTTCTGCAATCACTTTCGGGTTAGCGCCAGGGTAAGACGCATTAACTACTACCGAGGGCGGCGACACATCCGGATACTCCGAGATGGGTAATTGAAACATAGCGAGTAAACCGGCGATAAAAATCAGTAGCGAAATTACGCCGGCAAAAATGGGGCGATCCACAAAAAATTTGGATATGTTCATGATGTACCTGCCAAGGCTTTGTTGAGGCGAGGTTGGAGAGCGCCAGTAAAAATTACCGACGCTGCTCAATTCTCAAAAAAATTAAGGGGTATTAATTAACGATAAGAGGTATTAATTAACGAATAGACGCGACTGCAGTTGCATCATCTACCTGAGTCACACTGGGATTGACCGTGCTATTGGGTCGTACATGAGACAAACCATTGACGATAACTTTATCGCCCGCATTGACACCCGCCAGTATCACGCGCTGCCCTTGGTAGTGCTCACCCAGAGTAATTTCGTGATAAGTCGCGGTATTTTTTTCATCAACAACCAATACAAATTTTTTGCTTTGGTTGGTGCCAATTGCACGCTCGGGAACCAATAGCGCCTGAATTTTTTCCGCTGAACCCAAACGCACATTGGCAAACATACCGGCGGTGAGTGCACCGTCTTTGTTGTCAAAAATTGCGCGGGCGCGAATAGTGCCGCTGTTGGTATCCAAACGATTATCGAATGCAGAAATATTGCCGCTATAGGTCACACTGGTGTCACTTGCGAGCATTAACTCCACGGGCATATCTTGCGTATTTTTGGTGTTGCGTACGAACTGGATGTAAGTGGCTTCGTCCACGTTAAATTCGGCATAGAGCTTGTCGTTAGCCACGATTTGCGTCAGCAGTGGTGCATTTGCGCCCGCATCCACAACGTTGCCGGTAGTTAACTCGGCGCGACCCACGCGGCCACTAATTGGCGCACTGATATGGGCGTATTCCAAATCGAGTTTTGTCTGGCTCAGCGCCGCTTCTGCTTGTTTCACATCAGCCTGCGCTACTTGATGGGTACTGAATGCAGAATCATAAATACTTTGCGAAACCAGCTTCGCTGCAATCAATTGCTGCGCGCGATTCCATTCATCCTGCGCGAGTTTTGCGCGGGATTGTGCCGTCGCCAATTGCGCTTGCGCGCGCTGCACAGAGGCTTGGTGCGGACGCGGGTCAATCACGAACAGTGGCTGACCTTTTTTCACTTGCTGGCCTTCAGTAAACAGCACTTGCTGGATGGTACCGCTCACCAACGGCTTGATGGCTGCACTCTCAACCGGTGCCAAGCGGCCCGAAAAGCTGGCCCAAGTGCGGATCTCTTGCGGCTCCAGAACTACCACATCTACCGCCGGGGCGGGCGGTACGGCAGCGGGTGTTGCAGCATCAACNNATCAACACCCGACACATAATAAAAACCCACAATACCTGCCAGTATGGCCGCAGCCGTATACTGGTAAGCCTTGCGGGGAAAAGCTGATGGATTGGCGCTATTCATGGGTGTCTCCTAATAATCGCTAACAAATAAATGACTATTTGAAACTCCTTGGAGGGGTCTAAATCGGCATTTGTGAAAATCATACATACCGGTTGGTATGTTGGTCAAGAATAATTTTTACGGTGTTTTCACATTTGCTCTTCCGGGTTGCATTAAAAAACCNNGACCAAGGGCAGCTTCTATCACCACTTCGAGTCCAAAGCCGAATTATTTTGTGAAGCGACCAGCCACCATTGGGATCACATCCGTCAGGATCTGGATTGCATTCTCTCGCCCATTAATAGTCCGCTGGAACAATTGGAAAATTGGATTCAATTTATTTACATCAACAAAGTGGGCGATGACAAAGACAAGGTGCCGGGCTGCGCCCTTTTTAGCGCAGGAATGCAAATCGGCTGTGGCGAAACACGCATCACT
This sequence comes from Cellvibrio sp., assembly GCA_003524365.1. Lineage (GTDB taxonomy): Bacteria > Pseudomonadota > Gammaproteobacteria > Pseudomonadales > Cellvibrionaceae > Cellvibrio. The sequence goes on from DQHS01000197.1 coordinate 21,680, forward strand.
GAAACACTGCAACTGATGACTGAACGCGGCGCTAAATACAATCAAGCACTGGTGCGCAGCTTATTGAATGGCAATTATTTAGAGGGCGCGCAAGAGAAGGACATCGAACAAATCGCACGCCTGATGCAACAGTATGTGCAGGGTGCAATTAGTCACGCACAGGTGACACGCAATATCGACAATGTGAAAGTGGATTTGCCGCAGGGGATTTATCGTTTGATTGGATTAAAACCGGAATTTTGGTACAGCGCAAAACCGACCTGGCCACGCGCTGAAACAGCGTAATTTTTAAATGTGATTTACAACTGCCCGCTAGCACGGGCTAGTAAATCTGCAGCAGTGCATTAAAGTTTAACCCGCAACCCCATACGCGTAAGCCCCGCACCTATCACCATAATCACGCAGGCAAAAAATAAACTCCAAACAATTCCCGACACACCTGCGTTAAACATTTCCGGGCGCAGATAAAAACCGAAAATGCCGCAGAGCGATAAGACTATGTAGGGCAATATATAAACCAGTAATGGGTTTATCGCCGAAGGTTCAAAAAGTACAGTCCAAGAACGATGCTGTTTAACATCGACCAACCAATACACCGCACCGAAAATCACGCAGCAAAAAAATACACTGAATAATGCCCAGCTCGGTGTTGCCCAAATTTTGGAGATGGGTGATACCTGCCAACTCGCAAGCGCCAATACACCTATAACACCGGTAAAAATAAGATAGTGTTTGAATTTGTTCGTCGCAAAATTCGGCAAATAAAACAATTGCGAGAGAATAACACCGGCCAACACAATCGCTGCATGAGTGTGATTGTTGTTGGCATTCGCAAGCGTTTGAAATACTGGCACAGAGGCCAGTGGGGTTTTACTCAACGCAAAAAATAATCCGATTAACGCAAGTGCAGCGAGTGCGAGGGTAAAAAATTGTATTGCGGGCACTGCAAACTGACGAGTGATTAAAAATAAAGTGCCCGCAATTAAATAGGCCCAACCGATCAAACCGAGAATGCCCCACCACTGTGTGGTCATGCCGGTATCATTCGGGCCTTTATACATCCACCAAAGCATTGCCAAACACGCAACACCAAGCAGCTTGGCACCGAGCGCAATTGCAGGTAAAAGTGTTTTGGGGTAATTCGACCAAATTAATAATACGGAGATAAACATCAACAGTGTCCAGAGCGGCATTGAGATGCCCATTGCCGCTGCATCATAACCGGATTCCGCATTTACCATAAAGACACCGATCACTATCAAACCCAAACTGCGCAGGGCGATGTGTTTAAAAATTTCCAGCACTGAATCGCCTTTGTTGGCGCGCGCCTGAATCGCAAAAGGAATGGACATACCGACAATAAATAAAAACGCAGGGAATACCAGATCGACAAAGGTCATGCCATCCACATTCGCGGGCAAGTGTTTCATCCACTCGGGCACATTGGCGATACCCGCCAGCTCATTCACAAAAACCATGGTGAAAATAATGATGCCGCGAAAGACATCAATGGATAAAACGCGACTTGCATGCGCAGAGGGATTGTTCATCGTGTATGCCTATTAGGATTTTGTTGTTGTAGTTTTAGTCTTATATTGGGTACCGAAATCCCACAATAACCGAGCCTGAACCCAACCGGCAACCAAAAACTGACAACGTTGCCTTTGCTTTTACACTTCTCAACAAAAACAAAGCCCGCNNCCGCCACTCCAAAGGAGTAGCGGGCTTTGTGCTAGCGGCGCGGCAGAAGCCGCACGTGCGCGACGATCAGTTAACGTTCATCGGCATCCAATATGCCATCTTCATCGCGATCCAGCGCCATGCGATAACCCGAGCCAGGAGGTGCGCAGGTGAAGGTCAGGAAGTTGCCTTTTATCGCTGCCGCATACATAAGCGGCTGCAGACTGACGGGCACCGACTTGCGACTATCGAATACAAATTTATCTTGTTTGTTGAGCAATGCCCCCGCGGGTTTGCCGAATAATTCCCCTTTCACAATCAGATCACATTCAGACCTTGGGCTGGTTACCTTGGCCCTGGCGTAAAGTAGATTAATGCGTTCGCGGGTAGCCGGATCAAATACATTGTTGTGGTTGAGTGTGACTTGTTGGCCGACTACCGGTGCCATCTCACCCACCATGCTCAATACAAAATCCACTACGTTTTGTTTATCCGTTTCGGTTTCAAAATTAAACAAATTAAATTCCAACGTTAAAAATTCGCTGACTGAATCAATACTGCCATCGCTTTGATAACCGAAACCGCGGATTTGTTCGCCCACAAAGGGATAGCCATCATTCGGATTGCCCGTGCTGCCAAACATGCCGACCTTTTGATACGCATTGCGCAAATGCGGTGTTTTGAAATTTTCTGCAAGGCCACCACCTTCTACTGCCATCAACCCCGATGTACCAAATTTACCGGCAGCAATATCTACTGTGTGGCAGTCATTACAGGCCATTAACCCTGGCCCGGTACTTAAAAAATTTCGGAAAGTATCTTCACCGGCAGCCTGACTTGCGGTGAGTGAATTATCCAAATTGCGAATCGGCGATGGAGGATAAACCAGCTGCAACGAAAACTTCGCAAAACTATCAAGTTCCTGTTCGGTCAGCGGTGCGGCGCGCCCCAATAAACCTTCAAAGGCTACATTAAAATCTTCAAATGCCTGTTCTTCCAGAGTTTCATCAGCGTCATGGGTAATACCGGTGCGATCACCGCGCCAATGCATGGGACCATTGCCCGCCATACCGCGCAAACTTTGAGTGGTCATCGGCCCTTTCATCGGATTAAAAAACGGCGTGGTAAATTCCGGAAATTGTTCAAACAGATCGACATATTTACGCGGGTTATTGGCAATCAATGCATTGGGGTTGCCCAAATCCCATGACAGATGATCCATATCACCAAACACATGACAGCCAGCACAAGAGGAATCACCACGGCTGGAGGTGAGCGTTGCGTCGTACAAAAACTTGCGCCCCTCAACAATGCTTTGCGGCTCAGGATTGTAGAGCGCGAGCTTGGCAATTTCCTGGCGATTTTTGGTGTTGATCATGGCGACCGAATTATCAAAACGGGTCATCACAAACAAACGCTGGTTATCGTCATCCAATACCAGGCCACTGGGGCCGCCACCACTTAGATTAATTTGCTGATCCAGTGATGGGGTAAAACTATCTTTCTTTAATTTATCCGTTGCATAGATACCAATTTTTTGGGAGCCAAAGCCAGCGAGATAAAGCTTTTTACCATCGCGAGATATAGCCATATCCAAAGGAGTTGCAAGACTTAAACGCCGCTCTGTTTCTGTACCTACAGCTTGATCATAAGAGGTGATATGTTTATTGAGATGGCGCGGCAGCACCTTGTCATTGTCAATTACGGTGATGCGACTCTGCGCAAAATTGCCGCGCAAGGTTGATGACATTGTACCCGGCCCTTCAAAACGCAAATGATTGCGCGCTTCTGTATTGGACACATAAAGTGTATCGGTTTTTGGATTAACCGCCATATTAAACAAGGTGGTGCCCACGCCCTTAAACTCGGCAATTTTTTTAGGTGTTTTGGCATTGGCGTCGATCACAAAGACATCATTATCTGGCAGGGAAAAGCGCACGCGATCATTCCAAATTTTAGGTGTTTCACCGGTCAGCGGATTACCCGCATCAATCCAATTGGTGCCGTTATATTTCACAATTAAACCGGTGGGCACCGCCTGCTCGCCAGCAGTATTTATATGCGGCGAAGGTTTATCAATTAAACCACCATTGGGTAAATCACCTTGCAGCACAGTAGTTTGATTACCCGAATTAAATACGGCGGCATAGACATGTGAGCCATCGTTACTCACGGCCAAAGCCCGCGGTGTATCGCCAAATAAATTGACAATGGTGAGCGGTGTGCCGCCCAAACCGTCGCCCGGCTTTTTAGCATCAAATACCCAGACATCGGCGCGCCCCATACCGGGCACTTTTAATTGTGGATCAAAAGGTGCATTTTGCCCGCGATGGGCGGTGGTAATAAAAGCGCGGCTGTTTTTTTTGCCTGCAAAAACAATATCGCGCGGTTCGTCACCCACCAACAGGGTTTGCACTACACGCGGCCTGGGTTTATCCAGCCGCACTATGCTCACACTATCGGACAAGTGATTAACCACCCAGACTTCATGTTTATTGCGCACTGCGACCGCGACCGGCTCCATACCGACGGGCACAGAATGTAAATGCACCAAACGATCTGATTCGGCACGCAAAATTTCCAATCGATTGTCGGGAGTGTTAACGGCAAACACCAGGGTTTTATCAGCGGACATCGCCAGCGGCCGAACATGTCCACTTTCAAACGCAACAAATGATGGGGTAGATGCAGCATCTGGCGTAGCGCTGGTGGCAATCGCAACCAACGCACTGCAGAGTGCAAACGATAGGTTAAATAGAGTTTTTTGACTAACACGCATAAACAAGCCCTGCCTTGGCCTAAAAAAATTAATTGAGAGATAGAAGATTAATATTGATTAATAGAATTAAATTCGCTCAGCAAATTTAATCACTTCCTGCCGCCACTTTTCGCGCTGCTGATCCGTTGAGTTGCGCAATGGACCAAACGAGCTGATTTTGATCGGCTTGATACCACACCATTCAAGAATGGTGATTTTCATTTGATTGTGCCCCGGCATTTTATAAATCCAGCGGTAATACCAGGGCGGCGTATCCATGGTGACAATCAAATGCGCACTTCTCCCTGCTAACAATCTGTCCCACCACACAGAATTCTCACGGTAGCGAAACGCAAATCCAGGTAAAAAAGTTCTATCGAAAAAACCTTTTAGCAATGCCGGAATCGACCCCCACCAAATGGGATAAACAAACACTAAATGGGATGACCAGAGTATCGACTCGCGCATGGCAACGAGATCGGGTTCCAATTCCTGGCGTTGATTATGTCCGTGGTGGAGTATTGGATCAAAGTTAGCATCGCCCAATTTAAACAGTTTTAACTCATGCCCTTTCTCTGCCGCCGCTTTAACGTAACTTTCTGCCAAAGACGCACAATAGCTATTTGAATCCGGGTGACCAACAATCACTACAATATTTTTCTTCATGAATACTCGCCCGCTTTTTCAATATTCGTTTCATAGGTTGTGTCGAACACTGGTGGCTTTTCTCTACGTATAAACCAGGGCGCCAACATTGAAATTAGAAAAATCGACATAAATCCGCTGATAGTAAGCGCCAATGCCACCAAGCCACCCAAGTACGCAATAGGCTTGAACTGCGAAAACAGCAGCGTTAAGAACCCTAACGAGAACAAGGCAACGTTAAACACAATCGAAGCACCAGAGTGACGGATAGCATACAAAAGCGATTCATCAATACTGGCGTTAGTCGCGGCCAAATGATCCTTTACGCGATGTAGGTAATGAACGGAATAATCCACAATCCCAACGACGATAAACGAAATCAGCGCAGTGCCAATATTCAATTCAATGCCCAAAATGGCCATGATGCCGTAATAACTAACCATAGTAGCGGCCAGTGGTAATGCAGTGAGCAGCCCCAATTTTGAAGAGCGTAACCACAGCATTAATACGACACAGATTGAACTAAATGCCAGCAAAAAACTGGTGAGCTGGCCTTTAATAATTTCGTGTAATACGCCGGTCCAAATTACCGGCGTACCCGCCACCTGAATATTCACATTCGCAGGTTTGTTTTGCGCGAGCCACACATCCAGATTATTCAACAGAGTTTGATACTCAGTCGCACGCGTTGTATTCATAGTGAACAAAACTGCCGCCTTGGAAAAATCACGGGTCAATACGTTGTTTAAATCGCTGCCGCCACCATTTTCATACAGCAGAACCAACTGCGATATCAAATCATCACCACTAATCTGCTCACTAATTTCCTGATTGGTTTCAGGATCTATTGAAGTCACTATTTCGGTGCGATTGGGCAGGCGGTTATAGTCCGGATTCATATCATGTAGCGCTAGATTCATGCGTTTGATATAGGTTGCGATGGAATAGGTGTAGGTAACGTTTTCCTGAGTTAATAGAAACTGATCCAGCTTATCGATAAATGCCACTGTCTCTGTATTCAAAATTGCATTTGGCTCGCCGCCAGCGATCTCCACCCAGCCAGGGCTTGTGCCCGCTATATGAGCATTAACGAATTCGTCGGATTTTCTGAATTCATTGGTAGCAGAAAAATAATCTGAACCGGCATCTTCCACCACAATTTTAGTCGCCATAAAACCCAAGCCAACCATAAACAGACTAAACACAATCAGTGATGCCTTGCGACGTTTGATCAAGCTACCAAAAAATGTTTCCAGAGCGGACCCAAGGCGTTCCCGCCCGGATGCTTTGGTTAAATCCACCTTACTTTTTCCGCGAGTGAGATTGAGCCAGGCTGGTATCAACAGAAGGGAAATGATTTGCGCGGAAAATAACCCTACCGCCATAAAAATGCCGAATGATTGAATGCTGGATATATTGGTTGAGGTAGAAAATAAGAATCCGGCAACCGTGGTAACCGTTGTTAATACAATTGGAGAGAACATAGCACGCAGGGATTTTTTAACCGCTTCTTTTGGGGTTAAGCCAGAATTATGCTGGGTGTAGTATTCGTTCATCATATGAATAGCATCAGCACCGCAGATAGTAATCAGAAACACGGGTAATGCGCTGGTCACCAAATCCATAGGCACGCGAAATAAACTCATCATGCCCAACGTCCAGATTGTGCACATGACCACATTGAGCATGGGCAAAACAAATCCCATTGGTCTGCGGAAAAACACCACCAGGATACCCCCAACAATGAGCAACACCATGGGTAGTAGTGTCGCCAAATCGCTGTCGGTTAATTTCTTTTGCTCGGCAATAAAAATAGGTACGCCAGCAATATACACATCATCGGTAAATTCCGGATGGCGCGCGCGATAGTCATCCACCAGATGTTTGATCGCCTCATAAGCACGCACTTGACCGTCAGCATCATCCTGTTTAACAAATAACTCTACCGTGATCATGGTGGACTTATTATCAGCAGAGTACACACTATTGAGCATTAGCTCGTTACCCATCACTTCCTGTTTGATTTGCTCGGCAGGAACAATTTTATCGTGCAGACTTTTGAAAATTTTGAGTGTGCCATCCTGGGTAATAATGTTGTCTGATGCAGCCAGACCAGCCATCTCTTTAATCGGATTCAAGCGACGCGGTAGGTACTCCATGAACGCCCTTTCGGCTTGCGACAAAGACAAGGTTTTGCTCAGCGCCAACAATTGATCTGCGACAAAAAAATCACTTTGTGAAAAGCCATCCTTAAGGATATCGGTAGCCAATTTTTGGAATTCAGGATTGACTTCGCCGTATTTATTGGCGAGCGTATCGAGATAATCTGCATCACTTTGGGTAGCAAGCATTAGCTTGCGCGACGACTGGGTCAGCTCGTACACCGCATCCAGACTGGTGCGATTAAAAATATCCTTTTCGTTGTGAATAACAATCATTGCAGCATCAAAGGTACCGCTAAATTCCTGCTGCATATCTAAAATGGATTTTCGCGCAGGATGAGTTTCGGGTAACAAATAGGGGTTGCTATCGTTAGTTAAATTGCCCAACTGGGAAGCAAAAAATACTGTTATGGAAAACAGCACTAATAGAATCGCTTTAGCCCAGCGATCAACGAATTGTAGGTAGGTTTCCACTTTTAACTCCTGTTTTCATAATATTTTGTTGGAAAAAAACGTCATCCAGGCCAACGTCATAACTAACGTCACTAAAAATAAGATCTGAGGCCCGACTATTTACCAAATCACGCATTTCGCTATGGGTAACGGTCCAGATGTCTTGAACTATTTCAATTTTCTTAGCCTGAAATTCCTTGAACGGAATTCCTTTTGCGTCGAAATACACTTGCTTTAGCACCACAAAAGACTCTTTATCCACCCAGACATGAACCTTGTGGTATCCAGTGCGATTGATCACTTCCAGAGCTGCGGGAATTCGCTCAATTAAGTAACAATCCCGCTCGTTGAATTTTTCCTCACCGATACGTGTTTGCTGGTAATCAGTGACGCGCAGTTTATCCAGATCAATATAGGAAAATTGACTGCCCATAAATGATCCGCGTTTATCGGTAGCCGCAATTCTGCGCACCTGACGAAAAGCAGGTAAATACATCCATTGATCATCTTCTTTGGCAGCGGCTTCGTCGTAATTGATGCTCTGCAAAACCACGCCTTTTACATCAGCTGGCTCAGTAAAATTCAACGTTAGTTTGTCGTCTTTACCGTAGTCTTTTTGCAGGAATAATAAATTTCGCGTGCGCGCCGAACCATTTTTTTCCTTTAATACCAAACTTGCCTTGGCATAGGTATCGGCACCATCGGCGCGGTTGCGTACTTTGCTTAATATCTCATCAGCAGTGTATTCGACCGCATGTACAGCTGTTGTAATCAACAGTAGCAAACCGGTGCTGAGTAATTTCAGGGAAAACATTACAGACTCCTTGTGAATAGTAAGTTAGAAATAAATAAGTAAAAGATAATCAAATTAAAAATTACGCTGCACCTTAAGCCAAACACGGTCTTTATTTTCAAACTGACCAAAGACGCCGCCAACCCCACCGCTAAACCAATCTGCACCGAGCGAGTAAGCCCAGCGATCATCGGGCTTCCAGGTAGTTCTTAATTGCAATAGTTGTTCATTGCTCTCCTCTATGAAGCGTGCAACTGAAATGCGCGAATCCAAACGTCCGGAAAAAGATTGGCCGGTGGCGGAAAAAGTGAGCAAGGGTTGATTTTTTTCTACACTAAATTCCGAATTCCAATCGTCGATATAACGATCATTTGCCTGTGCTGAAAACAACCAATCGCGCCAGCTATAATCAAGCCCCACCAACGCATTAAATGTCGCCTGCTCGACCAGCCCGCCCGCCGCATCAAGCACACCCAGCATATAAATACTATCGGGAATCACCGCGACTTCCGAACGCAACACCAATCCGTTACCCAGAGAATAGGCGGCCGCTGCTCCAAGCATTGTTTGACGATGGTATTCAGGTTGCAGACTGGCAATGATATTGCTCTCGTCACCTAACGCATACAGCTGCCGATAAACAGGATTATCGTCCCAACCGTACAACGCGAAAAAATTGAGATCGATTCCGGAAAAACTGCGCGCGAGCTGCATGCCAAACTCACCATTATTAAAACTGCGGCCGGGGCGGTCTTCCGGTAGCAGCGTGAAGATTTCAAGCAGTGCCGGGTCAAGCGTGACATATTCATATTCACTGCCTGGCTCAGCAAAATCGTTAGGTTCAAAAAATGGGATATAAAGTGTTTGCAGTGACCAATCAGCTAAATAATATTCGCCCTTCAACATCAACACCGGTTTGCGATAATCATTTAAGTCCGGTAAAACAAAATCGCGATAGTCCAGCGGATTTACCAGATCCACTACACGCAAGTTATCGGCCTTACCCCAGACCACTTGTTGTAAACCAAAACTAATATTCCAATCATTAATATCTTTTGCGATGTAAAGCTCACGCCAATCGGCGCTCCACTCATAAGCATCGCGCGCGGCCTCGCTGTATTCGCTATTGTTGTACGCATCGTTCCAGCGTACGCGCCCTTCGCCGGTGAGCGAATAGTGGCGCGTGTCCTGCGTAAACTTCAGGGTAAAATCACCGCCCTGCTCACTAAAATCCGGCTCTGCACCATCAATATGTGCCGCGAGATTTAGCCCGAGAGACGCATCCCAATCTATCTCTTGCGCAGTTGTCGATAGCGAAAACGGGATGATGCATGCACTTAATAAAATTAAACACCGCATGTAAAACCACCGTCGATAGTGAAGCTTTGCGCGGTAATACTACTCGCTTCATTGGAAGCCAAAAATGCAATAAGGTTAGCTACGTCTTCGCTTTTGGTTAAGCGCTTAAGCGGGATTTTCTTTTTCGCGTTACGCAACATTTGCTCTGGATCAGCACCAATTTTTTCTGCATTGAGTGCAATTTCATTGCGCAGCATGGGTGTATCAACCCAGGCAGGCAAGACGGCATTTACGGTGATTTTTCGCGGGGCGACATCCAACGCAAGACTTTTGGTAAATCCCAGCAGTGCATGTTTGGACGTGCAATAAGCAGTGTTGCGTACATTGCCCGCGCGGCCAAGAATCGACGACACATTAATAATGCGCCCACCATCAGGTATATGAGCCAGCGACGCTATTGTGACGTGGTACGTACCGTGTAAATTAACACCCAATACCTTGTGCCAGATATGCATTTCGTCAGGCTCATTTTCATCGGCCACACCAGCGCTATTCACCAAAATATCAACACGTTCAAGACGCGTGAGCAGTGGCTGTAAAGCTTCACGTAACGCATTATTGTCGGCAATATTGGCCACACAGGTATATATCTGCGTGTGCGAATGCAGCTGCTTCAATTCACTCGCAAATTGTTGCAATGCATCAGCGGCGATATCCAACAGAATAATCGCAGCGATATTTCGCTCACACAGTAGTTTTGCAGTTGCGGCACCTATACCGGCAGCAGCACCGGTAACTATGGCCGTCTTTTGATTGAAATTCATATCCTTTGCGCTCGTCGATTAAAATTAAAACGTGTATCGTAATGTTGGAAATAGTTATGCCATTTTTAATCCGCCGTCGAGGTGCAATACCTCGCCGGTCATATATTGATTTTGCGGTCTTGCCAGCCATACAACCAGATCGGCAACCTCTTGCGGTTCGGCATAACGTTTTAATAACAAGCGCGCTTTAATTTCTTCATCACCCAACTCGCGGATATGTTCAGACATGTCGGTCACAATTACCCCTGGCGCAACAGCGTTGACTAATATATTGCGCGGCGCCAGTTCTACTGCCATGGCTTTAGTGAAGGCTTCAACTGCACCTTTGGCAGCAGCATAAATACTCTGGCCTTTTCCAGGTTTACTCGCAGCAGAGGAGGAGATATTGATAATGCGCCCATACCGCTGGCGCATCATCTGCAAGGCAACTGCTTTGGTAGGATAAATGACGCCGTATAGATTGGTATTGATAACCGCCGCTATATCTTCAGTTTCCATACTCATCAATAAATTGTCGCGCGTGATGCCCGCGTTGTTTACTAAAATATCCACGCGTTTGAATTTATCTATGACCGCGTCGACCATTTGCGTACACGCGGAAAAACTGGCGACATCTGCCGGCACTAATAAGGCTTTACGCCCAAGCGCTTCAACTAATTGCGCCGTTTTTAATGCGCCAACTTCATCAGTACGATAATTGATTGCAATATCGCAACCCTGCCGTGCGAATTGAATTGCGATTTCGCGGCCAATGCCGCGGCTTGCACCGGTGACAATAGCCACCTGATTGATAAGTTCGCTCATTTTGCATTCCTTTAATGTAAAAAGTATTTTTTAAATGTGTCTATCTGGCGCTACAAAGAGTTTCCCTTTTTATAACTTGCCAGAGAGAATCCATGGGCTTTTGCCAACGCAAGAATTTCACGCACCTGCTGTTTGGAAATGGCGCCATAGGAATAGTGGCGATTGATTCCCGCCAACCCGAGAACAACTGTCTCCGCCATGCACGCAAACAATTGCCCTGCACCTAAAAATGCGCGCGCAGTCGGATGCAGACTCTCACCATTGGGGGTCGCAACAATGCCACCTTGTTGGTAAATAATATCGGGCCGCTGCTGAACAATATCGGCATGCACGTTGTTGGGCACGGCGATATCGCACACTATCGCGTTCATCCCAAAATCATCGGCACTTAAAAACGGCTCTGCACTATTAGCTGAGCAGAGCACAATATTGCCTTGCTTAATCAACTCGGGATCAGTAGAAATTGTGATGAAGGGGTCTGTACCATGACGTTCGGTAAGTGCACCGGCAATTACTTTTCCAATTGCTTTTGCCGGTGCATTTTTACATTCAACCCATTCCTGAATAAGTGGTTCCTGGATTAATTTTTTTGCCAACGCACCCAATTGACTGAATGGTTTGCTGTTAATTTCCTGCCAGGTATCTTCATAAATCGTGTGTAGGGTTTGCTGTAAACGGTTGAGCGAACCGCTGCGTTCACTGCCNNATAAGTTGATGCAATATTTCCCGCCGCGCCAACAACCACAACGGTCATATCGTCAAGCGCAACACGCTGATCAGCTATAGCTTGCTCGATTGCTTCCAATGCCATGCCAATCGTCAATGCGTTGCCGGACGTTAATGCCATGTCAGGAATTTTTAGCGATGTACAGTTATTGGTAACAATCGAGGTATACATGCCCAAACCGGCAATTTCGCAACCTTCTTCTTGCGCGGCGGCGATGCGATCCTGAATATCATCGCGAATACCATCTAGATTACCGTCGCTGAGATAACTCACCATTTGGTGCGAGCTAACGCATAAGGGATAAAGATAGAAATCAACCGCAACCCCCAAAGGAGACTGAATCCGCACCGGTGGAAAAGGAGCGGTTTTTTTGTTGGGTTCCATACGCTCAACAAAATTGCGCAACTCTTCACTGTTTAAGTGCTGCAATGATGGATCAACTTCCGCCAATAATTCTGGTGAAATCAAGTGATTGATAAAAGCGACTTTGCGCACCGGGCGAGTTAATGATGTGCCAGCACCGGAAGATGATTTAGCAGTAAAATCCTGATGATGATTATCAATCGATAGGCGCGGTTTAGCGCGTTGTGAATTAGTCAACGGGAAGGCTAAATGCAATGCATCCTGATACTGAATGATTTGGCACAAGCGAGCAAAGGCATCTTCAATATGCTTGATTTGTGCCTCGGTTAAAAACAGCGAAGGCTCTATGCGCAACACGTTAGGTGCACTGCCTGGCGGGGCTATGCGAATGCGCTCTTCATGCAGCAAATATCCCGCCAGCAAATAACCAAATGAATCGTTGTAAGATGCACCGCGAAACAAAATCGAACTGGCATGGTTCTGTTCGAAAAATTCGACGCCGAGAAACAGACCAAGGCCACGCACATCGCGAATCACATCCGGAAATTTCTGCTGTACCCGCACCAGCGCTTCACACAGTGCCCTACTGCTGGTATTAATTTTTTCGTAGGCATTGAGTTGTGCGTCGTCCAACATCTCCAGCACTGTCAGCGCAATACCTGATGACAAATCATCCTCAGCAAAGGTAGAGCTATGCACCAAACTAAATTCTTTGCGCAAACGGCTTTTCTTTATCAGCGTGGCCGATATCTTTGCAATGCCGCCACCAAGGGATTTGGAGAACGTGTAATAGTCGCCCTTGACCGGGATTTGGGAACTGGCCAGAAAAGTGCCACTGCGCCCCATGCCAGATTGAATCTCGTCAATGATTAACGGGCAATCCAGTTGATTACAGGTTTTGCGAACCTGTAGTGCAAATTCTTTGCTTAACAGATTTACGCCGCCCTCGCCCTGAATAGGTTCAATCAGGAAGGCGCAGAAGATGGGGATCTCGCGTTCAACAATGGCAACCTCACCGCCATTCACGGCAAGATCAAAAATAACTACCCGCTCTTCCTGCAATACCCGATCTAACTGCGCCGGATCATTAGGAGAAATAAAACGGGTATTCAAACCAAAATACTGGAATGGCCTTCTGAAGTTTTTGTTATAGGTCAGCTGTACACTGCCGATCAATTTTCCGTGGAACGATTTTTCCAGCACTAGAAAAATCGGGCGCTTAACCAGCTGTTCAGTATTGTGATTAATTAACCCAACGATCAGTTCCTCAAAGTTGCGCACATCAAATACCTGCTCGCGAATGCTGGTGTGGCGATAGATATGCTCCGGTATTTTTGCCTCACCGACACGAATCGCATGCTGTACAGACTCAATATTAAGGGTGACTTCATCCAAAAGATCCTGCAGCTTTAACACGCGTTCCAATTCCGCATGTTTGATTGCCGCTTCTATCGCCTCCGCTCCGCTGTTGGCAAAAGTCACGGCGAACTCTTCGTCGCTATTGAGTTCGCGCTGCATAACCTGATTCAATTTTTTGGCCAATTCACCGCTACCTTCGCGTAGGGAAAATTGCGCATGAACAGGAACTTGCTGATCCAATAATTGTTTCGCGCGCGCAATAATGTGTGGATGGTTGTGGCCAAAAATGAGTGATCCATAACCGCCCAGCAGATCCAGAACTGGCACTTCATCGCCCTGCGCATCGCGATAATACAAATAGTCACCCTCGGCACGCGTGTAGGCGATGTTCAAGCCCAGAGTCGACATTAGTTGGGACAAATGATTTTTTACGTAATGTTGATAGTTAGACATGGCGCAGCACTATTGGTAAGAGGGAGATGATAAAACCACGGCGGAGTTGAAACCGGTATAACAACGGTTCAGCGTTAGCACTCTCTGCACGGGTTGGGTTAGCGATTCCTTTTGCACCAATTGCAACTGGTGACCAATGGGATTGGTAAGGTTGGCGATCGCGGGGATTTTTTGATGCTGCAGCATTTGCAATGCAGTCAGCATATCAACCGGACATGCTGGTAAAATTCCGGTAATAGATGATGCGCAAGTGACAGGAATAGGCTTGCCATTCAACAGCTGTTCAAGTTGTGCTATTTCTTGCTGATCTGCTTTTTTTCCACCGGCTCCAGTCGCCACTATGGCATCGACAGCATCCAAATCCAGCCCGGCTTTCTTTAATAGTTTTTGCGCGCAATCACTGTAAATGTTGTGTTCATTCGCATGCGAAAATGCAGTTTTGTTGCCAATACCATCGATTTTGGCTAGTGCTGCTACATTGCGTTTTTGCGCATGGGCGCGCGTCTCCAGAATAAAAGCAATTGCACCCTCACCGAAAATTGAACCATCGGCCTGCTGATCAAATGGCCGCTGTGATGCTGCGCCCTGTTTGGCGGGCGACAATAAATTTTGCTGGTAAAGTTCGGCTAGCGTAAGCGCTTCATTGTAAGTACCCGTACAAATAACCAGGGCAACATCGCTGTAGCCGTAGCGCAAACTCATCACTGCACTGCGCAACGCCGCGATAGTTGCACTTTTATTTTGTACATAAGCGCCGCAATCGCCACGCGTACCAAACGCGAGACTCGCAATGGCGAGCGAGTTATTTGAAAGCCCTTTAATCGACAAGAATGAATCCATGCCGCGATGATTTAAAAATTCGTCAGTTAGCGCGGGCAAATTCAACTTGTTTTGTTCGAGCGCTTTACCAACACCCGCAGTGAATGATGGCAAGGAGGGATAACTGTAATCGCCCTGTGCGGTAAATAAACCGATTCGCTCGGGAGCAATACTGGCAAGATCCAATTGCGCATTCGCTAATGCATCAACCGTCGCCTTGATTCCCCATTGCGAGGCGAGTGTAGCATAGCGACGCAATTTAAAAGGCACAGCTGCAAGTGCCGTTGCTGCTTGCTCCTGACCGATATGTCCAAACCAGGAAATTAAACGCGTGCTTATGTCTTCACTCGCGTAAGGTACAGGAGCACAATTTTTTTCCAGCAAACGCTGCCATAAATCCGCCGGGTTATTACAACCCGGCAATAGGCAGCCAGCACCGGTAATAAAAATATCCGTTGCAACATTAGCCATGACTATCCTCCTTGTAAGGCTTTACCACCAGTGATGTATTAAGACCACCGAAACCAAATGAATTTGAAAGCGCTGCGTTAATGGTTACAGCGCGCGCTTTATGCGGCACATAATCGAGATCACACAGTGGATCGGGATTTTCGAGATTAAGTGTTGGCGGAACGATTCCCTGCTGGGTCGCGAGGAGCGTCGTAATAAATTCCGGTGCGCCAGCTGCAGCAATCCAATGACCAATTTGCGATTTAGTCGCACTCACTGCCAATTTTTGATAATGCTGGTTTTTTGCAAATACCGTTTTAATCGCAAAAGTTTCCGCCGTATCGTTCAACGGCGTTGATGTCCCGTGTGCATTGATGTAATTAATATCGCTCGCCTCAAGACCGGCATCCACTAATGCTTTATGCATGGATAAGGCAGCGCCCTTACCTTCGGGATGAGGTGCGGTAACACGGTAAGCATCCATAGAGCTACCGAAGCCAACAACTTCCCCATAAATGTGTGCACCGCGCGCTTGTGCATGCGCGAGGCTTTCAAGTACAACAAAAGCACCGCCCTCTGCTGCGACAAAACCTGAGCGGCCCTCATCAAAAGGGCGGCATAATTTATCGCCATAATCTTCAGAAACTGACGGAGCACCTAATAAATTTAGCCCCACCATGGTCATCAAATTTAATACCGAGTCCGCACCACCCGCGATCATGCAATTAACTTCACCATTACGAATCATGCGAAAACTGCTACCGATTGCATGGGCGGCACCAGCACAGGCTGTACTGAAATTTTGTACGGGGCCGCTTGCACCATGAGCGCGCGCAATTAATGCGGCAAGCTGATCATTGCCGCTGCGCATAGCAGGATTTAATTGATCACGTCGGGCGTAAAGTGCCTGCCAATCGGGACCTGCATTATCCATCGCCAACAACATGTCAGGCGTGTAACGCTCGGGAATTCCCGAACCAACAGCAACCCCCAGATTCAACCCGGTTATTCCTGTTAAGCCTGCATCACTCATGGCCTGGTGTGCGGCCATCAGCCCGAACTGGCTGCGTCTTTCCATTGGCGGTTGCGCAGCTAATTGNNTGCCAGGGAACAATCGCCGATTGTCCGGCGAGCAAGGCAGCCCAAAAATCCTGCCACTCAAAACCCAAGCGTCCCACGACACCCAAACCAGTTACTACAACGCGCGCGTTCATATAGCCTCCCTGGACAAAATTACTACAAGATATTGCCCCTCAGGGCCAGCGGCACTCAGTGCAACATGACGCAAAGCACCCGCATTTTCTTGTGCGTTACTATTATTTTGCTCATTAATATCATTGAGGGCTTTAACTAAATATTTTTGTTGTTGCAAACCGTGAAGTGCCAAATTGAGATTAATCAACGGCCCAGCCGCGCCTGAAAACCCCATGCAGGACTCACTCGACAATATTGGCAAGGATGCATTTGCACCAAGGGTGAACAACGCTTGAATATCTTTACCGCCAGTTGCAAAAGGTAGAAACCAATCAATATCGGCTGCGGTGATATTGGCGTTTGAGAGCGCTTGCGCTAATAATTGTTGATAGGTTCCTGACGCATCTGCACAATTACAAATAAAGCCGCGCGCAAAACCGCTAACACAAACGGCACCCGGATTTTTATTTGCCGTCAGCACAACAAACGAAGAACCTTCTGCAGGAGTGAACGCGGGGATCTTATCCCAACCCCAATGTTCGTATTGCAACAGCAATTGCGGATTTACCTTCGGGCTAACACCGCCCACCAAGGCAACAGTATTTTCACCCTGTGCAATTGCACCTGTTGCATCAATCAGGGCTTGAAAGGCTGCATCCGCAAAGGGCGAATAAGCACCCATCGCACCGGTTAAATCAAAGCAAGCGGAAATGTGCGCGCAAGCGTTGCTGTTAAGCGTTGATAAACCAAAAAAGGCGGGAATTTCACGCTGTAAAAATTCACTCGACGATAACTCTTTCGGTTGTGCTGGCGTTGCCGAAACTTCATGCAAGGTTTCCAACAATGACCAGGGCGGCACAGATTCATCAACAGTAGGCAGCGCCAGATACAATCCTTTCCGTGCGCTGCCAATAGATTTATTGGACAGAGTTTCAACCTGCTGTACGGCAAGTGCAGCACCGTAGAGCGCCATCTTGGCTTGCTTTTCCATAGTGCGCAGAATTTTGCGGTCTACGCCTAATTCACTCGCACCCGGCTCTTCCACCATAAATACCTGCGGCCATGGCCAGGTGTCATAAGCGGGGCACGGAAGCGCACTCAAATGTTGTTGGCCATTTGCCAAGGCTTGCCAGAGCGCGCTCACATTATTTCCCGCACTGCAATAAACCGAGCCGGGTTCAACAAATACAGGCGCTCTTTTATTTTCTGTTTTAATCATGATCCTTCACTCTTCTACTGAACTTAAAATAAGCACTGAGTTCTCGCCACCGAAACCAAATGAATTAGACAAGATATGCTTTATTCGGGCTGGCGCGGCCTGCTGCACAACATTAATTCCCGCAGTGTCTTCATCACTCTCGCAAAAATTTAACGTCGGCAATAACAATTGCCGCTGCAGGGATATTATTGATAACACGGCCTCAATCGCCCCGCTCGCGGCGAGCGAATGGCCAATCGCCGATTTGTTGGACGTCACGGGAATGGACGCCGTACGTTCGCCAAATAATTTTTTGATGGCTGCACTTTCACAGCTATCGTTTTGTTCTGTAGAGGTACCGTGCGCATTAATATGGTCGATGTCATCAATTGATAAGCCGGCATCGGCAATAGCATCACCCATACAACGTGCGTAATCGGAGCCATCTTTAGGGCTGGAAGTAATGCGCCATGATTCCGTTTGTTTAGCAAAACCACTCACGTAACCCAATATTTTTGCACCGCGTGCCTGTGCATGCTGCTCGGACTCAAGCACTAAAAAAGCACTGCCATCACCCATTACAAAACCGCTGCGCGCTTTATCAAAAGGACGACTGATCGATGCAGGATCTTCATCCGACTGCGGTGCCAGCGCGCCCAATATGGAGAAGGACAACATCGGCATGTAATTGCACATGGCTTCGGTTGCACCAACCAGCGCAACATCCAATTCACCCTGCGCGATATAACGATAACCAGTCCCCACTGCAATGCCGCCAGCGGCGCAGGCATCACCGGGCGTCATGACTACATCATCAAATTCATAACGCTCAGCCAAAACCAAAGCAGCCATATCCTGACGCTTATGAAAGTAGGATTGTTTTTCATGGCGCTGCATTTCCATGAACATATCCAAATCCATTTTTCCGGTAGTTGGGTCAAAATGTTTTGCCAACCCCAACAGATGCTCTGCCTCAAGCGATTGTTTATTGCAGGCCAAAAAAAGCCCCTTACGCTCAATACTGTGTACATCTATACCCGCATTTTCTATTGCCTGACCAGCAGCGTAAAAAGCCAATAAAGCGGGAGCTGCAAGCGGCGGTNNCGGGTGATGCGCTCAAACAATTCGTGTGCCGACTTGGCTTGACCGCAAATAAGACCAATCCCTGTTACTACCACTTTGCTGGCCATGATGATTTACGCAACCTCCATAACGCTTGCATCGAGATATGCGCGCAATCCCTTTTCTTCCGCTTCATCGCCTTGCAATGGACGAATTAACACGCTGCAACTTTCACATTGCAATTTTCCAAGCGGTGATAATTTTG
>DQHS01000121.1 GCA_003524365.1 Cellvibrio sp.
TTCATGCGACAAATGAAACAGCCGTTCCATCGCTTGATTCATATGTAAAAGAACACCGTGTTTATCGGTGATCACACTAGGGACTGGACTCTCGGCGAATAAGCCGGATAAAAATTGCAACGCATAGCCAGCGTCCTGCCCCGCCAATAAATGACGCGCGCTGATTACCATGCCAGCAAAACGACGACCTTTAATATCTGGGCCCGCTTGCAATCGCCCCACAAAACGCACACGCGGTTCACCGGCAATGCCGGCCAGGCGCACGTCGCACGAACGCAAGCGCTCGGTATCTTGATCCAGGGGGTCTGCACTAAAAGATTGGAGAAAGAGGTATTTATCGGCTTTGGGTAGGAGCGACAACAAATCGGCAAGACGTGACAACTCAGGCACAGATTCGGCCAGCGATTCAGTAAGCTCTGGAGAAACATGCATCTGCCCGCTTGTTACATCCAAGTTCCAAGACGCGATGTTGGACGCATCCAACGCGTTTTCAATGTCGAGATCAGCTGGCAATGGATTTGCCAAGCCGCTCGGTGAACTGGAATGCTGCATAGTGAATAATGTTGCCCCGTACCAAAAAAAAGACTCGCTAAATGCCAAGTGTAGACAAGAATTTTTTGGTCGCGCTCTATTGGGGTATTAGTTCACTATTATTATTCCTTATGCAAATTTGCATGCCACTTGAGATCATGCTCTCGCCAAATAACCGGCCCAAGCCTGAAGTAATAAGAACACTGCAAAACCTCCGTCAATAATGCGGCGGTCGATCATTGATAATTTCAGTGGTATCGCCCTGCGCAGGGTCGCGCACCAGCTCATCAACCCGCTGGGCGAGCAGCCGCACTTGCTGTTTCAGCTGCACTATTTCCGCATCCTGTTTAGTAATAACTTCATTTAATTGCGCGAGCGTGTCCTCCTGATACGCGACACGGGTTTGTACATCAATTAATTGTTCTTCAATATCAGACATTGTTCTGCTCCAGTATTTGATAAGCCGCATCGATCAAACGCACCGCGCGTTCGTCGATTAATAAACCTTGCCCCATGCGATGAGTCACGTAACCAAAACCCAACTCAACATCCGGATCGGCAAAACCGATACAACCGCCCGCACCGGGATGACCAAATGCACGCGCACCGCGACCATACCGACAATCAGCGCGATCATGTTGCGACAGCATAAACCCGTGGCTGAAACGCAACGGCAAGCCAAGCGTGCGATCATCCTCAAACGTTTTCTCTTGCCAACATAATGGCAGCACAGTTTCCGCCAACAAGTTTTGCTGAGGGTTTGCCAAGGCACCATAAATAGTCGCTAATGCACGCGCATCAGCATGCGCACCTGCCGCCGGAATTTGTGCCTCGCGCCATTCGCGCGAATTTGTTGCCGTCATCAAGCTGATGGGATTTGAGAAGGCGCGATTGGTAACGCCGCGCGGATCCGCTTTCATCAATTTACCCAAAGCGATGCTATCGGCACCCGTTGAACTGGCCGCAACACTCAATGGGCGTTTAAGCGGGCCGGTGTCGGCAATTGTATCCAGCAAATAATCTGGCACACCAAAGTGACAATTTATTTTCAACGGTTGAGCTAGGCGCGTTTGAAAATATTCATTAAAGCTCGCACAACCACTCGCACGTTTAACCAGCTCACCCAAAATCCAGCCGAACATAAACGGCGAATAGCCTTGCGCAGTATCCGGTGCCCACCAAGGCATTTCAGCGGCAGCGGCTTGCGTCATCAATTCCCAATCAAAAATTTGCTCATTAGGAATATGCTGATGAAACGCTGACAAACCCGCGCGATGGCACAACAGCTGGCGCAACGTAATTGCCCCTTTGTCTGTTTGTGCAAATTCCAGCCAGGTGCTAGCGACGGGTTCGTCCAACCGCAATTTACCTTCGGCCACCAATTGCAAAACACAGAGCGCGACCAGTCCCTTTCCCGCTGAAAAAATATTGACGAGCGTGTCCTCACTCCAATCAACCCGCTCCAGCCCAGCTAGCTTGTTACTGCGTTGCCCAGCCCATACATTCACCACTAATTCCCCGCGATGCACCAGCGCCAAACCGGCACCTTCTTCACCCTGCCCTTGAGAGAAATTAGCGGCAAAGGCATCGATAAGCGGTTGCCACTGCGGCAACCATTGGCCGTTAACTTCAATAGTCATAACTCATTCCCGTTACAATGCGGCGCGCATTCTAGCAGCCAAAAGAGGATTGCAGGCAGAGCGCACCAGCGGTAAACTAGTCAGGAAACTAGTCATCTGGAGACTGAAATGAATACTTGGCCAGTTCAGGATGCCAAAGCCCGCTTTAGCGAATTACTCGACGCCTGTATTAGTGATGGCCCTCAATTGGTGACACGGCGCGGCGCAGAAACGGCGGTGTTAATTACAGTGATGGAATGGGAGCGCCTCAACAATGTCGCTCGCCCATCACTCAAAGAACTATTGCTTGCACCGCAAGCGCCACAGGAAATTGAGTTACCCGCACGCGGCACCGCCAAACGTCGCCCTGGCGCCGGGTTCTAACCCATGTATTTGCTCGATACCAATATCATCTCCGAGCTGCGCAAGCCCAAACCCCATGGCGGGGTCTTGGCTTGGATGGAATCGGTGCGCGATGCAGATATTTACTTAAGCGCGGTAACCTTGGGCGAAATCCAGGCAGGCATAGAAATTACCCGCGAGCGCGATAATCAAAAAGCCGAAGCCATTGAGCGCTGGGCACTCCAACTAATCGATACGCAGAAAATCCTACCGATGACCGCCGGAGTCTTCAGAATCTGGGCAAAGCTAATGCACAAACAATCCGATAGTCTCTATGAAGATGCCATGATTGCCGCTACGGCCCTGGAGCATAAACTGCTTGTAGTGACGCGCAATCTAAAAGACTTTGAGCGATTTCCCGTCAAACTGCTCAACCCCTTCGACTTTAAATCAATAGAAAACCTATGAACAAAGATAAAAATTCCCGCCTCGTCTATTCCACCGAGACCGGCCGTATCAAAGAAGAAAAGGCTGTTGAAACCATTCCGCAGGGTGATGGCATAGTGCGCATCCGCCGTGAGACTGCTGGTCGCAACGGCAAAGGCGTTACTACCATTACCGGTGTACCGCTCGAGGAAGCCAAACTAAAAGACCTCGCCAAAGCTTTGAAAGTCACTTGCGGTGTGGGTGGTTCGCTGAAGGATGGAGTCATCGAAATTCAGGGCGACCAGCGCGACAAACTCAAGGCCGAGCTGGAAAAACGCGGTTTTACNNCCCATGCCCTACGGCAAGTACGCTGGCCACGTGATTGCAGATATCCCCGAACACTATTTAATGTGGATGGGTCGTGAAGGTTTCCCCAAGGGCAAGCTCGGTCAATTGCTGGGGTTGATGTATGAGATCCGCTTGAATGGTTTGGAACCCTTGCTTAAACCACTGAGATAACGCTGGCCTACATTTTGCAAAACCCCTGTCAACGAATCAAAACCGCCGTTTTTCTGACAGAGGGGAAATACCAAATGGATAACGAGCTTTTTCTACAATTAACTGACACTTCCTTAAAAATTGGCTTGGGCGCATTGATCGCTGCCGTTACTGCCTGGGTGGTGCTGCGCAAGAGCAATCACCAGCCAGCTACCAGCGCGCGCGACAATCGCCGTCTGCAAATTCTGGAAGAGGTATCAACCCAAGTCGGCACAGTTACTCACATCTTCGCCAAATATTCGTCACTAGTCGTAGAGTCTATCCAGTTCGGAGAACGCTGGCCGCAAGCCCGCCGCGTGGAGCTGGATGCGGTCAATACCGAGCTGGTTGCAGAATTTAAAAAACTAGCCGAGGCTGAAGCAAAGTTATTGATGTTGGGCGAAAAGAATCTGGAACGCAGCCTTCGTCTGTACGGCGCTAAGATTGCGGTTTATCGCAAACAGGTTTACATCGGCCGTAAGGATATTTCACTCGAACAGATCACCGCGCTGAAAAACACCATCGTGCAAGTGCGCGAACAGTTTTACGATATGCTCAGCCGCAAGTACGATAGATTACTGGCTAACGCTTAGTTAATAACACCAACATGTAATAACCTGCGTCCGCTCTGCGGGCGCAGTTGTTTCTGCTGGCAGAAAAGGCTATAAAAGTAGAATCAAACTTGAGGAGATTGTTATGCTGTACCGTCTTAACTACTTACTTATCACAGGTTTAATGTTGATCATGTCCAGCCTCACTCACGCAAACACTATATGGATTGATGTCCGCACCACCGACGAATTTACTGCAGGCCATATTGAAGGTGCCGCTCATATCCCCTACGAAGAAATTGCCGCACGCATCAGTGAAATAACCACCGATAAAAATGCCACCATCCATCTTTACTGCCGCTCAGGAAACCGTTCCGGCATCGCCCAGCAAACTCTGCAAGCGATGGGATTTAAAAATGCGGTGAATAAAGGCGGTTATGAGGCGCTATTGCAACAGAAAGCTAGTCAATAAACGATCAAAATTAATGCTGTCTCACCAGCCGCGATTCTGGGACAATAGCGGCTGGTTTAATTCCCCCCGATTGCAGTCCCTATGAATACCGCCAAACACCTGTTTTCCTACCCAAAACCCAATATCCACAGCTTGGCTAAAACTTACAAGCCTGCGCCCTTTCTGCCTATGAGCCGTACAGAGATGGACAAGCTGGGTTGGGAAACCTGCGACATCATAGTCGTCTGCGGTGATGCCTATGTGGATCACCCAAGTTTTGGCATGGCGGTGATTGGCCGTTTTCTCGAATCCCAAGGGTTTCGCGTGGGGATTATCGCCCAGCCCGACTGGCGCAGTGCCGAGCCGTTTAAAGCGCTTGGCAAACCCAACCTGTTTTTTGGGGTTAGCGCGGGCAACATGGATTCCATGATCAACCGCTACACCGCCGACCTGCGTATGCGCTCCGACGACGCTTACACTCCCGGCGGCCAAGGTGGTAAACGCCCTGACCGCGCCGTGACCGTGTATAGCCAGCGCTGCAAAGAAGCCTACAAAGATGTGCCGATTGTGCTTGGCGGAATCGAAGCCAGTTTGCGCCGTATCGCCCAATACGATTACTGGAGCAACGAAGTGCGCCGTTCGGTATTGATCGACGCAACTGCCGATATTTTGTTATACGGCAACGCCGAGCGCGCGATTGCCGAAGTGGCACATTCACTCGCCGCCGGCAAAAGCATTAAAGAATTGGATAGCATTCGCGGCACCGTCGTTATCAAAAAAGAAGCGCCTGCGGGTTGGACTGAAATTGATTCCACACGCATTGATTGGCCNNGATCCGGAAAAAATGGCCGAGCAAATTGCTGCGCTGAACCCGGAAGCTGCCGAACAATTAAAAACACAAGGTTGCCCGGCACAAGGAATAGAAAGCGAAAAAGCATTTGACCCCAATGAGCCGCANNTTCGATAAAGTGCGCAAAGATTCTATTTTGTATGCACACGCCTCGCGGGTTTTGCATCAGGAGGCAAATCCGTATAACGCGCGCCCGATGATTCAAAAACACGAGAACCGCGAAGTCTGGATTAATCCGCCGCCGATTCCATTAGAGACTGATGAATTGGATGGTGTATTCGATTTGCCTTATGCGCGCGTGCCGCATCCAATTTACGGCAAGCAAAAAATTCCCGCTTACGACATGATTAAAACCTCGATAAATATCATGCGCGGTTGTTTTGGCGGCTGTACCTTTTGTTCGATCACCGAGCACGAAGGCCGTATTATCCAGAGCCGCTCGCAGGAATCGATTCTCAAAGAAATTGAAGATATCCGCGATAAGGTGCCAGGTTTTACCGGCCATATTTCTGACCTCGGCGGCCCAACCGCCAATATGTATCGCCTCACCTGTAAAGATATGCCGACGCTCTCCAAATGCCGTCGCTTGTCGTGCGTGTATCCCACTATTTGTAAAAACTTAACCACCAGTCACCAGCACACCACGAATTTGTATCGTGAAGCGCGCAAAATTCGCGGTGTAAATAGAGTGTCAGTAGCATCCGGCTTGCGTTATGACTTAGCGGTGCTCGACCCCGAATACGTAAAAGAATTAGTAACCCACCACGTGGGCGGTTATCTGAAAATTGCACCAGAACACACTGAGGAAGGTGTGCTCTCGCAAATGATGAAACCGAAAATGAGCAGCTACTACGAATTCAAACGCATGTTTGATAAATTTTCGAAAGAAGCGGGCAAAGAACAATTTTTGATTCCCTACTTTATCGCCGCACACCCAGGCACACGCGATGAAGATATGCTCAACCTTGCACTCTGGTTAAAGAAAAACAATTTTGAAGTGGATCAAGTGCAAACCTTTTATCCGTCGCCAATGTCATTGGCGACGGCGATGTACGTAAGCGAACGTAACCCGCTGAAAAAATTAACCTACAAGAGCGGAAAAATTAATATCCCGCGCGGGATAGAACAGCGCCGCTTGCAAAAAGCGTTGCTGCGTTATCATGACCCAGCCAACTGGCCGATTATCCGCGAAGCCCTGCGCGCCATGCGTAAGCCGCACCTGATCGGTAGCAGTGCTTCGGCACTGATACCGGATGAGCAGACGGGTGCACGCAATGCTGTTCGCGGTCACAACCCGAATGCACGAGCACAAGGAAAACCTGCGGGTAAGGCCGCGACTGGCAAATTTACGAGTAAGACGAATATTCACCAAACCGCTGCTAAAACTGCAAGCAAGCCAGCAGCGAAAGCATTTGGGGATAAATTTGAAAGTGCCAAAAAATTCAATGCGCAAACCACCGCACCTAAAAGTGCTGGCGCACCAGTAAAAAAAGAATTCACTGGCACCAAAACAGGCAAAACACAACAGCGTAACAATCGTCCCACCGAACAAAGCCAACGCCACAAACCTGGTGCGCCCAAGAAATAACGATCTATCTGTTTTGCACAAATGGATTTGTGCAAACTAGCCAGTTTCTATTCAGCAAATTCCGCTAAAATGGCCGTTCGCACACCCTCCCTGCTCGCCAATACAAATCTGATTTATTGATAAAAATGCAAATCCCTGGCTACACACTGATCAAAAAAATTAACAGTGGCGGTATGGCGACTGTTTATCTTGCAACCCAACACAGTGTTGGGCGCACTGTCGCGCTTAAAATCATGAAACCGTCACTGGATCAGGATCCGGAATTTCACCAGCGCTTTCAGCGCGAGGCAACGATTATCGGCCAACTTTCTCATCCGAATATTATTCCGATTTATGACATAGGTCGGCATGAGAAATTTAATTACATCTCCATGGAGTTTTTATCCAAAGGTTCATTGGATGAAAAAATCACTAAGGGAATTACCACGGACATAGCACTAAAAATCGCACTGGGAATTGCTGCGGCACTCGAACATGCCCACAGCAAAGGCTATGTGCATCGCGATATTAAACCGGAAAATATTTTGTTCCGTGAAGATGATTCACCGGTGCTCACCGATTTTGGAATTGCGCGCACGATTAAATCCAAAGCGAATATGACTCAAGTAGGAGCGGTAATTGGTACTCCTTATTACATGAGCCCCGAACAAGCTAAAGGCGAGACTAGCGACGGACGATCGGATTTATACAGTTTGGGTGTGGTGTTATATGAAATGCTCACTGGCAAGCGCCCCTTTCATGCTGACAGCTCACTGGCACTAGGAATAAAACACATCCACGAGCAAGCACCAAAATTACCCCTGCCTTTATTTTCACTGCAACCCATTGTGGATAAATTGCTTGCCAAAAAACCTGAGCAACGCTTCCAAACAGCACGCGAGTTGATCAACTTCCTTGAGCCCATTGTCCGTAACAGATCACTCTTAGTCACTGGCAATGGCGCAGTGAAGTCCGCTCACTTGGTTAAAACACTGAGCAATCTTATAGTGCAAGACCTGCAGTTTTTTGCGAACAAAGCAGCAACGTTATTTAATAAGCTAAAAAATAAAATTTCCGGAGCATCAGCGGAGCCAACCCTCATCACCAGCTCGCAGCTAGAGCAAACATTAATAGCGTCAACTGACAGTAAAACCCTATCAGCAACTAATGTACTGACTGAGAACCGTAGTAGACTGCGCTGGGTTTATGGCTCATTAGGACTAGTTTCACTAATGATACTGGGATCGGTTTTATTTGGAAACCAATCAAGTTCTAGTACTCGTGAGCAATGGGCGCAGTTATCCGAAAACGGGAGCGATAGTGCGAAAAACTCATCTGCAGACTCGCGTAGTAATTTATTGCCGCTAACTATTAATCCTATACCCGCCGAAGCGCGAGTTCGTATACTCAACATTAAAGAAAAGTATTCTACCGGTATTGCCCTGGCACCCGCCGCTTATCACGTTGAAATAAGTCACCCAGGTTACACGACCAAAACCAAATGGATAAGACTCAACGAACGCAATCAAACCTGGGATATTGCGTTACAAAAAACGGCCCAAATCGCCAACCCCAACCAACTACCTTTACCCGAGATGGTCGGGATCTATAGTAATCAATTTTTAATGGGCGACCACAATAGTGATACAGCAAAAACGGTCATGTTAGATAATAATTTTTTAATTAGCCGCTACGAAATCACTTTTAATGAATACGATTTTTTTGCGTTGGCAACCAACCGCGCCTTACCTGACGATATGGGTTGGGGCCGCGGTGAACGGCCGGTAGTCAATATTAGCTGGGATGATGCCATCGCGTACGCCAATTGGCTCAGCAAAACCACTGGCAGAGAATTCCGTCTGCCAACCGCAGCCGAATGGGAATATGCCGCGCGCG
>DQHS01000262.1 GCA_003524365.1 Cellvibrio sp.
TCAGATCAAGTCTGAGCTAGTACAACTAATTGGATAAAGTTTTTACCATCGAAAAAACTAGTGCCATAATGTTTAATCCTATTTCATTTTATATCGAGTTTCGCAAATGCAAAATTAGCATAGATATTATCTTTGGCTCAGTCATTATTATCTTTTTGCATAAGTATCAGTCTGACACGAATTACTTGTTGGCCTGAACGCACTAGTAATTTGATCAATTGCCACCTCATCTCCAAGCTCTGCAGCTTGCTGTAAGTGTCTCGCAGATTTTAGTGGGTCTTGATCGACACCATCACCATATTTGTATTTCGAACTCAACGCTAGGTGTGCTTGCGAGACATTATTTTGGGCTGCCACTTCATAATAACGCAGTGATTTTTCAAGATTAAGGTAGGGTGCCTTTGACTTTTCGTATATCAAAGCCAGCTCATAATATGCGCCCCATGAAGAACCAGATGCAGCCAATTCTAAATGCTCAATAGCTAGCTTCGTATTCTGTTTAACCCCAACTCCATCGTTATAAAATTTGCCGATATAATAGTGAGGGCAACTCTGCTCTGATTTGTCATTGCTTGCTGCTATAACTTTTTCATAATGAAAAATCGCTTTTGAAATACTCTTGTAATGAGATGGGGTACTGGAGCGTTTATAAAAATTAGCTAGTTTCAGGTTTGCACCGACGACATTTACTTTTTCGTGAGATTCACACAGAGAAATCCCTTGTTGANNCATTGGCTCTACGGGTTAAAAATAAACTACATAACCCTATGTATCCTCTCTCATCACCTTCGCTAATCAAATTCCTAAAATGTAACTCGGCTTGTTCAAACTGACCATCATTAACCAGAACTTCACCGATGCGAACTTGCGCTTTCTCATGCCCGTTCTCAGCAGCTTCACGATACAACTCAAGAGCTTTTCTATAATTCATGGCAACTCCATTGCCAAATTCATACATCCCTCCTAATCTGTACAACGCATCCGAATAGCCCTGCTCAGCAGCCTTCCGATACCAGACTAACGCCTCTGCATAATCTTTCGTGACGCCGATCCCATATTCATAAAAGCGCCCCAAATCGGTTTGCCCATAGATATTATTTTTTTCCGCGGATTTACGATACAGCGAAGCTGCTTCCGTCTCGTTGAGTGGCGTACCCTTCCCATCCTCATACATAGTCCCAAGATAATATAACCCCGTGGAATCACCCTGCTCGGCAGAGGCGCGATACCAATTAATAGCTTCATGGTAATCCTCTTTAACACCCCTTGCGTACTCGTACATCACACCTAATCTATTCTGACCCTCTGAATCCCCCGCTTGAGCGGCCTTTCGATACCACTCTAAAGCTTCTACTTCATCTTTTTTTGCGCCCCTCCCAAGCTCATACATTCGCCCCATACTCACTTGTCCCGATGTATCACCACCTTCAGAAGATTTCCGATACCAGACCATTGCTTCCACAAAATCCAACTTAGTACCTCTCCCTTCTTCGTACATCCGACCTAAAAGATATTGACCTGACGGATCATTTTGTTCGGCAGCTTTGCGATACCAAGCCAAGGCGACTGCCTCATCCTTCTTAACTCCTTCTCCGTACTCGTACATTTTTCCCAATTCAATTTGCGCAAATGCATTACTCTGCTCCGCAGCCTTCTGGTACCAGAATAAGGCCTCCGCATAATCTTGAGGAACGCCTGTACCGTTTTGGTATAGCCCCGCAATCGAGGATTGAGCGGGGCCATAACCTCCCCGAGCAGCAGACTTATATAAAATAACAGCATTGTTAATATCTGGTGCTACCCCGATACCCTCTTGCAAGATTCGCCCAAGCAGATAACTGGCGACTACGTTGTTGCTCTCCGACAATTTTCGTAGCCCTGAGATTGATTTGTTAGCCCACTCGATAGCCTCTTCTCTATCTTTCTTAACCCCCCTTCCAAGCCACAACAAACGCGCTACAGCACCACCTGCCAACAAATGCCCTCTCTTGGCAAGAGTAAAATATAATTCCGAAGCTTTTCTCTCATCAACGTCAACAAAATATTTTTTTTCCGCCTCGATGTAAATAGGATCTAATTCAGGAGAAACTGGAGCGACGATTACAAATCGGCTTATCAATGTATCGATAGTCCCAGTGAGGTTTGCAGCGCCCGTTAATAGGGCAATTACAATAAGCCCCCAAGCGACCAAGGGATGGTTCAACAACTGGTTTTTTATCCTATCAAGCAAATTCTTAGTTTCTACAGTTGGTTTAGCCTTTCCCATTTAGCGCATCCTCGCTTCCCATATTTGAATTTATCATTGCCAATGACCTGGACGAACTTCTTTGCTGCAATCTAATCGATGGTACTGCCTGATCTCACTAAAAGAAAGCGGCATCGCTTATCCAAATATTTAATCTCTTTCAATAACAAACACTCAAATTCACCCAAACCGTAAATTTATTTACCATTATTCATAATTATTTTCGCCGTCCTAAAAACCAAGCGAACTTAAAGCGAACTCATCCCAAAAGTTAAGCGAACCTTGACTGAACTCATCCTAAATTTAAGCAAAAGGCAGATAGTTTATTGCTTAAAATGGGGTTTTTGTTCGCTTGAATTTAAGCGAACGCCCAAAAGTCGTACTTGACGAGTTAAGCGAAACGGGTTGTATCTTCCACATCCAGTGATGACAACTGGAGACAAATCATGACTAACAAAATACAACCAAAAGCACTTACTGAGATTGAAGCCTCTCAATACATTTGCATGAGCCGGTCTTTTTTGGCTCAAGCGCGTATGGATGGCAACCGCGATAACCGCACCCCCGCCCCACCTTTTATCAAGATCGGTCGATCTGTTCGCTACCTGCGCGAAGACTTGGATCGCTGGCTTGATGCTTTCATGAAGCTAGAACACCTCGGGCAGCATTAAGAGGCTGCCCTATGTCACTCTGGACAGATGAAGCCTTAACCATCACGGAAGGCTACGGCACTCATGAATGCCGAATATTTCGAGCCAAAATCTTTGATGCTCACTCATTCCTTTGCCTGATTCTGGCAAAGAAGTACGTGCGCACAGCGAAAGCAAAAGATTATGTAGCAGCCAATGATGAATTACGGCGTTATAGCGAGAGATTGGTTTTAGGTGCAAGATTCCAAGGCATCTACATTGATTCACCTGATGAAGATGTTAAGCGCTTTGCCGAGCAACGTTCGCTTAATATGACCGGCTTATCCGCTAGTTACTTAAAACAATTTGGCTTACGCAAAGCGGCGCGTATGGTTCAAGTTCGCTTGAAATCATATGGATTTGGCTTACCCATAAAAGATATTGAGCAGGCAAAAGATGAGGACATACTGGCGGCTATTGCACGCGTTTCTGATTCTGCATGGTGGCGGCGAGAAATCAGAAATTTACAAGACCGAACTCTTGAAAGCCTTTTTATTGAATTAGGTCTAGTTAACCGAATAGCCGGTATCTACGCCAGCACCTTTAGCGTTACTCGCAAGTGGCAACAATGGCTACGCAATGACGCGATATTAGCTTCGCTTGAAGCCGAGAATGATTTAGGGCAGGTATTCAATTTATTGGATCTAGCCAAGCGTGGTGTATCCAACTTGGTAAATCGCCGCAACGAGTTAATGACTCGCATAGCTGGCTTGGAAGGCTACGCAAAAGAACAAGGTCATACGGCCATGTTCTACACTATGACAGCACCATCCAAATATCACGCTTACCACTCGAAACCCTGTAGACCAAACCCCAAGTACAACAACGCCACCCCCGCCGAGACCCACGCTTATTTCAACAAGATTTGGACGCGAATTCGTGCCGCATTCAAACACGAAGAAATTAAACCTTATGGCATTCGTGTAGTAGAACCTCACCATGATGGCACCCCGCATTGGCACATGCTGTTTTTCATGGCTCCTAATCAAGTTGAACGAGCTACTCAGATTATTAAACGTTACACGCTGGCAGAAGATGGCCAAGAAGCCGGTGCAGAATTACGCCGATTAAAAGTGGAACACATAGACCCAACCAAAGGCTCTGCCATTGGTTATGTGGCTAAGTACATTGCAAAGAATATAGATGGCGAACATGTAGGCGCAGACCTTTATGGTCATGACGCGATTGATAGTGCAATTCGCATTAAGGCATGGGCATCTATTTGGGATATTCGCCAATTTCAATTTATCGGCAGCCCCAGCGTAACCGTCTGGCGCGAAGCCCGCCGCTTTGCCACGTCAGAAGCCGCTCAGGAAACCCTAGAGCGCATTGGTAGCGACCAATTAACCGCGATTGTTGATGCTTGCGATAAAGGCGACTTTAAAGCCTTTGTTGAATTATCCGGCGGCGCAACTGTTCCACTAAAAGACCAGCCGCTTCGCGCTTTGCACGTAGCTAAAGAAACGCCCAATAAATATGGCGAAGCCATTAAGAAATTAATCGGCTTGTGCTTTAAAGGAGTTGCAACAATTAAAACCCATATTCGCGAATGGATTGTTCGTCCTACGGATTTATCTGCGAAGAAAAATGATTTCGGGATGGGCTTTGCTTTAGGTGGCGCGAACGCGCCACCCTTGGAGTTCTGTCAATAACTGTAGATATTAAATACAGAAAATTTATTTTTAAGAAAACACCATATCTACGGCCACCATTTTAAAGCATCATTACATGAATTTCTCAGCGAAACCAATAGCGACTCTCCTCCTAATTCATACAGAAAGTCTATATTTCCACCTATGAACCCAAAAGCGTCAGCCCTAGAAGTTTTAGAGTACCTATGCAACAACATAGGAAAGGAATCTATTTTAGATGACCGATCGAGATTTTTGAACACAGATGACAATATACGAGTCTGAGCCTCACCATCGAGAGTTTTTGATATCACATCATTTAATTTACGTATTAGTAAATTATTTTTTGATCCAGACCTTACAATACTATGAGATAGATTTTCAAAAACTTTACGCTTAAATTCAATTTCTTCCGAATGCAAATAATCATCTATTACCTTACTCATAAAATCATCAGTAATCCCTTTTAAACTTAAAACACTCAAAAAACATCTTCTATACTCAACATCATCCTCAACATGACTCAAAACTTTAACAGCATCACAAAATATTCTCCCAGAATCCACCCCAGAAAAATTCCTATCCACATATAGAAAAGCTTGTATTTTATCTTTCGAACAGCCCAAATCTTCCACCATTCTCAATACATGAAGATGAAATTCAAAATTGTTTGTTACCTCACCAAAAGTTGCAAAAAGATATATTTTTTGAAGACCATCCTCTTTGCTCTCAATTTCTTTCGAAATCGCTGTTAAATATTTTCTAGAAATCTCAGAATCAACATTCTTTAGAATTCTCAATTTTCCTTCAACACCAAAATCCATTTTAAAAATATCTTGCAGCAATTTTGATATATCACTCGATTTTAAATACTTTATGATGCAACTAATACCGACCCAAGAGCTTCGATCAAAATTCATAATGCTATTTCGCACTGCACCCAACATATCCGCATAAGCTTCTTGATTCAAATCGTCATCAATTAATTCGCAGAGCTGCCAATAGTATTGAATCTTAACTTCATAGTCGTGATTGCTCCTCAGAACGTTTTTAATTTCCTCTATATACACATCTCTTGAAGAAGATGATCTTATTTTTAAGATAGAAATCAAAGAAGAAAGCTTGTCATGTATGAAAGACATTCTACGGCTTATTTCAAAGGATTCATCCAAAACACTATCCCTAAAATCAGGATTTCCTGTAGCACCTGCCAAGGACGTTAAAAACGACACAATAGTAGAGTCATCTTCAATCAATTCTGAAGCTGCCAGAGCATAACTAACAGCCGCCTTTCCAACCCTCTCACTACTTATGTCTTCTAGAAAATCTGCACCGATATGAGCGCGATTATTGCCAGTAGGCAATCTATTGATAACATTAAGAATTTTTTCTTCTACTGCTTCAGAAACCTCAATTTCAGTTAAATTATTTTTAAAAATTTTATATACATCCAAAATTGTGCGCGCCTCAAGATAGTGAACATCTCGTGTAGCAGCTCTATCCAGATACACATTAAAATCAGCCAAAAAATAATCAACGCCCTTTTCGATTGCTATTCGTATAAAATAAACCATATATAACGAAACGTGAGCATAATCTTTATTAGATGCACTTATCCGACTGACCCCATCAATAACACCTATTACTAATCTTGCATGAAACTCTAAAAGATTAATTAACCCGACAGGAGGAATAACCCTGCTATCTACGATTAAATTTTTAACCATGTGCATTCGATGAAGAAAATCATCTTCAATCTCAAATTTATGAAAAAACAAGTTAACATCAGCAAAACCATCAAATGTTTTTAAAGCATATTTAATTGACTCAATTTCAAGGTTTACCTTATTATAATAAAACTCTTTATCTTTAATATTAGAAATTAAATATGTCTTTTCTTTACCCATAATGCTTGATAGCGAAATTGCNNTAATTAAGCTCTTCCTTGTATGCATTTAGCTCCGTTATTAGCCTCTGTATTTTTGATCCGAACATCTCGCATTGTTCACCATTCAATTCTTTCAAAAAAGAAGCATATTGTGATTTTTTACTCCTGACATCAGAGGACAAAGAAATCATATCTATTGCCAATGAAACCTGCTCAATACTGAGATACCTAGCAATTTCAATTAATGACTGCGGCTTATTTTGATTTTGAAGACAATCTATTTGCTTCAATGATTGACCGACCGTCATTAGGTTATATTTAATTGCATATGCCCGTAGTTTTGGAGGAAAATTTCTCCCCATCCCATGAATAGAAGAAGAAAAAATTGTGCACCTTCCAATAATTGAATAGTATTTTCCATCGGCCAATTTTTTTGATTTATTATCTAATTTCGCTTTTGAAAAAACGCATTCTATTTCACGCACAAACCCCAAATGCCTAGATTCACTCTCCAGATGAGCTTTACGCCATCCATTACACATCAAGCCCTCAAAATTAGTTAATCCTACCCCTTCTTGTTGTAAATGCTGACTGTAAAATTGTAACAAATAAGGGGGGGCGTTCTTTGTGCTTAAATGATTAGATTCAAGTAATGAAATCACTTCCGCACCCCAATCAATAATTGATTGATTTATTCTGACAATCCTTTTGCTAGTCTTAAAATATTCCTCTCGCAAGAAAATCCCAAACAACGGATGAGTTAATGAATATGGAGCTGAAACGCCATCCCCAATCAAAAACCGCTGAATAGG
Organism: Cellvibrio sp.; assembly: GCA_003524365.1. GTDB lineage: Bacteria > Pseudomonadota > Gammaproteobacteria > Pseudomonadales > Cellvibrionaceae > Cellvibrio. The sequence goes on from DQHS01000262.1 coordinate 7,266, forward strand.
TAATAATTTTTCACTCTCTAGATAATACTGTTGACCATTAACTTTTGAAATTATATCTTCCAAATCTGTCAGGCACATTGGCCCCATTGCACATGAAAACACTGCCAGCAATACATTAATGTCTTCATCAAAATAATTAGCGCCGTTGTAAATCTTTTGATCGTCTATCCAACGTCTAAAATAGGCATCAAAGCCTGGCGCATAGCTTTTCAATTTATCAGGACTCGGTAGCTCGCCTTTTTGCGATGAAACCACAAGATCCACGATATATAAATTTAGAAGAAACGGTTCACCATTTGTAAGCCGAAACAATTGAATTGCATAATCCTCAATCAACTCCCCATTCAATCCCTGATCTTCAACTTCAATTAATAGCTCCTTAACACTTTTTAAACTTAGAAGCGTCAACTCCATAGTCTGCACCGCTTTCCCTATCCAACCAAGTTGCAGCAACCAATCATTAGAGGCTTTATCGCTTAAAAATCTCGCGCTTACCAAAAATTTTAAATTTTTATTATGCCCGTTTGAAAATAGGTTCTCGCTTACATGCCAACCAGTAGCCTCATCTAGCCCATCTATTACCACCAATACTTTTCTTTCAGACTTTTCTATTAAATCAATATATTCAAAAACCTTTTCCTTATAATATTCGACAGCTTCATACTCAGTAGCCATCAGTTTTAAATTAAGCAATCCAGCTAATTGACAGGCCATTGATTCATAAAAAATTAGCGGTTTATTCGTTTCAAAGCGTATACTGATTGGCATGAAACACACAGAATAATCTATCGCTATAGATTCCATCCAATGCAATATTAATGCTGTTTTTCCTCTACCTGCTGGCGACGTTAAAAGAAAATACTTATTACTTTGCGATCCGAGCCATTGATTAAGATTTTCCATCTCTCTTTCACGCCCACCAAATACAGAGAGTTTATTTTCCACCTGTAGATATGAATCCCTAAACCTCTTAATCCTATTTCTGTAATCGCTTGGAAGCCTTCTATCTATAATCTTAAAGCCATCAAATTGATCGAACATATACTCATAAAGAGCATTCAATTTATTATCATCTAAGGAATTTATTTTTAATGTTAAATCCCTGTAATCCCAAACATCTCTCTTGGTAGAAAGGTAGAACTTTTCATCTCCATATTTATCTATTCTATGAGAAGACTTTTCGACAATATTAAATATTACCAACCTGTCATAGTCCTTATACAACTGATTTTTTATGAACTTACCTACAGTCTCTTCTATCTTGCTTAACTCTTTAGTGGAGGTGATCTGTATGGCAATTCTGTTTATAGAATCACGCAAATCAATTGCTGAATAATTTGGTTTTTCGGAGTTAATGTTTATCAACTCATATCCATAGACAATATTAAAAAGTTGGCAGTAGAAGTTTTCACATGCGATGTTAATATCTGTTAAGTTCAATGAAGCTCTTGATTGAACTAAGGATCTTAGATATGCCAATTTCTCTGTTATGTAGCTTATTTGCTTTTGGTGCTTCATTATTTTCATCAACCATTTAGATTGCAGTAGAATTTAGCCATACCTACAAGTAATTCAGGCTTCAGACCTAATATTGACGTTGCCCTTTTATAAATCAAACCCCTCAAAACCTAAAAAGAACACCTCACCCAATTCTCACAGGAAGACTGCACAACCGAGATAACGACATCGCATTTTTCTTATCGCTCGCGCTAGCTCAGTTGCTCAAATGAATAGACAGGATTACAACCCTAGCATAAGGACAGAGAAACAAAACCTGATTCAACCAACAATCAACCAATAGGAACAGATGGTTATCCACAGAACCTCAGGCTCAATGAATGATATGAGTGAATAGCCCAAACCTCTAGAAAACACCAAATCGGTCTGGACTTAATATGGACTTAAATTGCAGGCACAAAAAAACCCGCTCGGGAGCGGGTTTTTTAAGTCGTTGATTTACAACGTATTTTTGGTGGAGCTTAGCGGGATCGAACCGCTGACCTCAACACTGCCAGTGTTGCGCTCTCCCAGCTGAGCTAAAGCCCCAGATTCTTCGACATCCTGTCTCTGAGTGGCGCGCATTTTATGCAGCTGCCTCCGGAGTGTCAAGCAAAAGTTTTGGGCTTGTACTCCGGTTTTTTATTGATAAATCAAGCGGTTAACTGTTGGCGGCTGGCTCTTCTGTGGCTGCGCCCAACTTATCAAAGATCTTTTCCAAGTCTTTCTGTTTGTTTTTGCCGAAGCCGCCCAAGGCATTGATTGCGTGGCGGATGCGGGCGCGGCTCATGTCGGGGCCGATGATCTGCATGGAGTCCACTACTGAGAAGCTCGCGGTGGTGCCAGCAATGGCGACGAACACGGGTGCGAGTGCGTCTTTGATCTTGATGCCCATTTGATCGGCGAGCAGTTTGAGTTCGGCAAACAGATTGTCGCGCCCCCAGGTGCGCAGGGCTTCCAAGCGCCATAGGGCGAATTGCAGATATTCTTTTTGCTTTTCGATATCGAGTTTATTACCTGCAAAACTCGCTTCGGTCACTGGCATCATGCCGCTGACTAAAAAGCCCGCCAGCGGGGCGAAATCGCTCAATGTGGTCATGCGGGATTGGGCGTGTGGCAGTGCTTGCAGCAGGGTTTCTTTGTTGAGCGCCCAACCGTGCAAACGCTCGGCGAGTTGCTCGACGGTGAAGTTCTCGCGAATCCACAGGCTGCTGAGCCAGTTGAGTTTTTCCACGTCGAAAATCGGGCCGCCTAATGACACGCGCAGCAGGTCAAANNCACAGCACTGGCGCTTGCCAGCCGAAGTATTCGTAGAGTTTCAAATGCTTGGGCGCGGAGTTGATCCACTCTTCGCCGCGAATCACGTGGGTGATTTGCATCAGGTGATCGTCTACCACGTTGGCGAGGTGATAGGTGGGCATGCCGTCGCCTTTGAGCAGCACTTGCATATCCACTTGCGACCATTCGATCTCGATCTTGCCGCGCAGCATATCGTCGATTTCGCACACGCCCTCTTCCGGAATTTTCATGCGGATTACATAGGGCTCGCCCGCATTTAATTTCGCCTGGACTTCTTCTTGCGAGAGCAGCAAACCGCGACCATCGTACTTGGGCGTTTCACCGCGTGCTTGTTGTTCGCGGCGCATATCGTCCAGCTCTTCTGCAGTCGCGAAGCAATAAAAGGCATGGCCTTTCTCGACCAGTTCAAACGCGTATTTACCGTAGATATCCATCCGCTCGCTTTGGCGATA
>DQHS01000133.1 GCA_003524365.1 Cellvibrio sp.
CGCAAGCTGATCAAGAAAATCGACAGCACTCTGGAGCTGATTGAAAACAACGATTACGGCTACTGCGATGCCTGCGGCGTAGAAATTGGTATCCGTCGCCTTGAAGCGCGCCCAACCGCCACTCTCTGCGTGGATTGCAAAACCCTCGCAGAAATCAAAGAAAAACAAATCGGCGGCTAATGCCGGTTTGATCGAGGCGAGCCAATGTGCTCGCCTCTTTCATTATGTCAGCCACACCTCTACAGCTCACCCCCACTCGCCTATCTGGCAATCAATCGTGCGGCACTCAACCGTCTGGCACCCAATCGTTCGATACTAAAAGCTCAGGCTATATCGGCCGCTTTGCGCCGTCACCTACCGGCCCGCTACATTTTGGTTCGCTGGTCAGTGCGCTAGCCAGCTATCTGGATGCCAAAGCCACTGGCGGAAAATGGCTGGTGCGCATGGAAGACCTCGATCCACCGCGGGAACAACCTGGCGCTGCCAGCGCAATATTGCAAAGCCTCGATGATCATGGGTTGCATTGGGATGGAGAAGTTGTCTACCAAAGCCAGCGCAGCCATACCTACCAAGCCTGTCTCGATGCACTTTTACAGGCCGAGCTTGCTTACTACTGCACCTGTTCGCGCCAGGATTTAGCAACAATGGGCGGCATTTACGATCGCCGCTGCCGCAACCGCCAAGTCGATTCAAATCAGGTTTGCTCAGTGCGCCTGAAACTCTACGACCTGCAGGATCGCTTTACCCCTGAGCTTATCCAGTTCGAGGACTTAATTCAGGGAACGCAAATACACAACCTGCGCACCCAGGCAGGTGATCAAATACTGAAGCGGCGCGATGGCTTCTTCGCCTACCAACTCGCCGTAGTGGTGGATGATATAGCCCAGGGAATCACTCATATTATTCGCGGCAGCGATTTACTCGACGTGACCGGTAGGCAACTTTTTTTCTTCGAGTTATTGGACGCGCCCCTGCCGCAATTCGGCCATGTACCACTGGCGATGCAGGCTAACGGCCAAAAACTCAGCAAACAAAACCACGCCAAAGCGATCGATAGCAAACTCGCCAGCAGGAATCTGTGGCGTGGGCTAGAGTTTTTAGGGCAAAATCCCCCCGCCGATTTGGCGTATGCTTCGACCTCTGCATTATTGGACTGGGCTTTGCTTCACTGGCAGCGTCAGGCAGTACAAGGTTTAGGTCATCTATACCAAGAAGAATAAGAACCCTCAACCCGCGGCGCCTTGCGCAAGGGAAAACGAATTATGAACAATCAACGTCTGGTTATTTTGCTGCTACTGGTGGCTTATATCTTCTCGCCCAGTCTATTCAATTGGATTATCAACCCGGAAGGCGCATGGTATCGGCCTTATATAGTCTGGGTGATAGTGATTGTGATTGCCTTTGTGATGCAAATTCGCCGCAAGAATTATCACGAGTTTGACTAGCTGTAGATCAACCGACCTCTCCCATAAGACTGATAAGAATATAGAACAACATGACTTTTGATCTCAGCCAGGTAGCACTCATCGGCATCAGCTATTTACTGCTGCTGTTCGGCATCGCCTGGATTACCGAGCGCGGCTGGATTCCCGAGGCAGTAACCTCGCACCCGATTACCTATATTTTGTCGCTGGGTATTTTTGCCAGCGCCTGGGCGTTTTACGGGGTAATTGATCTCGCCTTCCAATATGGTTACGGCGCGCTCGCATATTATTTAGGGACGGGTGCACTCTTCCTGTTTGCACCTATAGCACTGGCGCCGTTGGCCGAATTGGCGCGCCGCCATCAGGTGCATTCGCTTGCCGACTTATTGGTATTTCGCTACCACAGCCACAGCGTTGGTGCGCTCACCACCCTCTGTATGCTGTGCGGGATTCTGCCGTTGATGGCGCTGCAAATCCAGGCCATCGCCGACACCATGCATATCCTCACCGTGAGCGGTAATCCATCACTGCCACTGGCGGGCACAGGCCTCACCTTCAAAGACATAATGGCGCTCTGTTACTGCGCGATTCTCGCCTTTTTCACCATCTCGTTCGGCGCCAACCGCGACCAGCATCGCGGCTTGATTACTGCCATGGCATTTGAGTCGCTACTTAAAGTCTGCGCCCTCTGTGCGGTGGGATTGGTGGCAGTATTTGGCGTATTTGATGGACTTGAGGGGCTGGACCAGTGGCTGCTCGATCACCCTGAAAATCTCGCGCTGCTGCACACACCTATCCACACGGATTCGGCGCATACGCTGCTGCTGGTGTTTGTCGCTACCGCCGTGACCATGCCGCACATTTTCCATTTGGGTTTGGCGGAAAACCCACTAATGCGCAACTCGCACACAGTCACCTGGGCCTTCCCGCTCTTTTTATTGCTGATGGCGTTGCCGATTTTCCCGATTCTTTGGGCAGGCACTGAGTTGAGCGTGCCGCTACCGCCGCAGTACTACACTTTGGGTGTACCAATTTTGTTTAACTCGCCCGGCCTGACGTTACTGGCATTTATCGGCGGACTCTCGGCGGCGACTGGCGCCATGGTGGTAATCTCGCTCGCACTCTCTACCATGGTAATGAACCACTGGTTGCTGCCCAGCCTGAAGCTGCGCACCCGCTCGGATCTTTACAGCCAACTGATCTGGCTGCGCCGCATTTTGATCGCCGCGATCTTCTTTGGTGGCTATATCCTCTACTGGATATTGGACAACCGCCTCAGCCTTGCTGACTTAGCGATGACCGCCTTTATCGAAACCCTGCAGTTCCTGCCCGGCACCTTTGCGATTGTGTTCTGGAGCAAGGGCAACAAGCGCGGGATTATTGCCGGACTGGTCGTCGGCACCGGTATCTGGGCACTGGGGCTGCTGCTGCCGATCCTGACGGGGCTGCAATTTATCCAATTGCCGCTGCTCAGCTGGTCAATTCCGGTTGGGATCGAATACTGGAGTGAGGTGACGCTTATCTCGCTCGGGTTAAACACCTTTTGTTTTGTGATTATCTCCATGCTCACCCGCCAGACGGAAGATGAGCAATACAGCGCCGACCTCTGCGCCGCCGACGAAATCAGCCACCCGGTGCGTCAAGCGCTGGATGTACACTCGGCCTCGGAATTCAAACATCGCCTCGCCAAGCCGCTCGGTAAAGTGACCGCCAGCCGCGAGGTGGATATCGCGCTCAAAGAGCTAAACCTGAGTATCGACGAGCGCCGCCCCTACGCCCTGCGCCGTTTGCGCGACCAGATCGAGGGTAACTTGTCGAGCTTGATGGGTATCCATGTCGCCAGCGAGATTATGGATAAATGTATTCCCCATTCGACCGTTGAAACCCAGACGACAGTGGATATCAATCTAATTGAAAACCGCCTCGCCGAGTATCGCAACCATTTGACCGGTATGGCGGCCGAACTGAACACCTTGCGCCTGTACCACCGTAAAACACTGGAAGAGCTACCGATGGCGGTTTGCTCCCTCGGTCGCGATATGGAAGTGCTGATGTGGAACCGAGCCATGTCGGAGCTGACCCAAACCCCGGGCGAGGATGTGACCGGCTCCTATCTTGAGGATATCCCCGAACCTTGGTGCAGCCTGCTGATCGATTTCAGTCAGAGCAAAGAGCCGCATTTTTATCGCCGCGAAATTGAACTGAACAAACGCCCGCATTGGATCAGTTTGCATAAAGCCAATATCGAAGGTCCCATTACCGCCGGAGTCTACGATCAGGTAATGCTGCTGGAAGATGTGACCGAGACCCAATTACTGGAACAGGAACTAGTGCATTCCGAGCGCTTGGCATCGGTTGGCCGTCTGGCGGCCGGAGTCGCGCACGAAATCGGCAACCCGATTACCGGTATCGCCTGCCTCGCGCAAAATCTCAAGTACGATTCCAGCGACCCCGAGGTACTGGAAACCGCCGCGCAGATTCTCAGCCAAACTGACCGCGTCGGCCGTATCGTACAGTCGTTGGTAAGCTTCTCTCACGCCGGTCATGCCAGTAAAACCGAGTTTGAGGCAGTGTCTATCCGTGATTGCGCGAACGAAGCGATTAATTTACTTTCGCTGCAGAAAGAGAAAACCCAGGTTCTGTTCTGTAACGATATCCCCAAAACAGCCATAGTCGCTGCTGATGCGCAACGCATAATTCAGGTTTTTATAAACCTTTTATCTAACGCGCGGGATGCCAGCCCGGAGCAAGGGCGTGTTATGCTTGAAAGTAACGAAGATGAGGATTCGGTAACAGTTTCTGTTACCGATGAGGGGCATGGTATCCCTCCCGAACTGATTGAACGGATTCTCGAACCTTTCTTTACCACCAAAGAACCCGGTGAAGGTACAGGTTTGGGCTTGGCCATGGTGTACAGCATTATCGAAGACCATAGCGGCCATATGGACATCATTAGCCCTGCCGATACAGTTCACAATCGCGGCGCACGGTTTGTTATCACCCTGCCGCGCCATCTCGATTCATTCATGGATGCCTGAGCAACAAAGTGAATAAAACCAGCGACTTGCAGGCGCGCACTGCAAGTTATTGACCAGTAACACTTAACGCAAGACCCGGATAGCTATGAGTAAGATTCTGATTGTTGAAGACGAAACCATCATCCGTAACGCCCTGCGCAAATTACTTGAGCGCAACCAGTACGAGGTCAGCGAGGCCCCGTCGGTAAAAGAGGCGACGTCTAAATTCCAACTCAAGGATTTCGACCTGATCGTCAGCGACCTGCGGCTGCCTGGCGCGCCCGGAACTGACCTGATTAAACTGGCAGGTGATACGCCGGTACTCATCATGACCAGCTACGCCAGCTTGCGCTCCGCAGTAGACTCCATGCGCATGGGCGCGGTGGACTATATCGCCA
>DQHS01000009.1 GCA_003524365.1 Cellvibrio sp.
GAAATTACCCACAAAGGTTTGTGGGGCAACAACGCAGCGCTGGTGCAATTACTCGGATTGTGCCCGTTACTCGCCGTCAGCTCCACCGTGGTCAATGCGCTCGGGCTAGGTCTCGCAACATTGATCGTGCTGGTTATTTCCAACTCGGTGGTGTCGTTGATTCGTCGTCAAGTGAGCGACGCTGTGCGCCTACCCGCCTTTGTGATGATTATCGCCTCGGCAGTAACCTGCACCGAATTATTGATGAAAGCGTTTACCTACGAACTCTATTTAATTCTCGGGATATTTATTCCGCTAATCGTTACCAATTGCGCCGTACTCGGCCGCGCCGATGCCTTTGCCAGTAAAAACAAACTGCTGCCGTCAGCGGTGGACGGTTTTATGATGGGGCTGGGTTTTATGCTGGTGTTGATTGCCGTGGGCGCGGTGCGCGAATTACTCGGCACCGGTCATTTGTTTGCCGATATGCATTTGATATTTGGTGAGTCAGCGCGGAGCTGGCAGCTCAACGTTTTTGGTGAACGTTTTCCCAATGTGATTTTTGCTTTGCTGCCACCGGGTGCGTTTATTGTGGTGGGTTTTCTTATCGCTGGAAAAAATCTGATCGATGCAAAATTAAAAGCGCGCGCCGATGCACTCAAAGCGCAGACAGTTAAAGGGAGCAAGCGCGTGCGCACTACTGGCAGTGTTGCCTGATAAGAATTGCCTAATTAGAAAGGTGAATTATGTTTGATATTGATAAAGCAGAACTGCTCGCGTTCTACACAAAATTTATTGAACCTTGGAGCGTAAAAATTCTTATCGCACTGGTGATTTTTATCATCGGCCAACTGATTGCAAAAATTATCGCAGGCGTGCTGGGCAAGGTATTACGCCACACCAAACTCGATAAAATTTTGGTCGAATTTATCCAGTCGCTCGTCAATGCGCTCTTGCTGATATTTGTGATTGTCGCCGCGCTTGACCAACTGGGCGTTAACACTAATTCCGTTATTGCCGTATTGGGTGCAGCAGGTCTGGCGATTGGTTTGGCATTGCAAGGTTCGCTGCAAAATTTTGCAGCCGGTTTTATGTTACTGATTTTCCGCCCTTTCAAAGGTGGCGATTTTGTGGAGGCAGCGGGCACCGCTGGTGTCATCGAAAAAATCGGTATTTTTTCGACCACCCTGCACACCGGCGACAACAAAGAAGTGATTATTCCCAACAGCGCGATTTACAGCAGCAATATCGTCAATTACTCAAAGCGCCCTACCCGCCGTATCGATATGATTTTCAGTATCGGTTATGAAGATGATATCCGCACAGCGCGCGATGTGATCGCCAGTATCCTCAAAGACGAACCGCGTATATTGCCCGAGCCGGCGCCGCTGATCGCGGTGGGTGAGTTAGGGGCCAGCAGTGTGAACCTGTTTGTGCGCCCCTGGGTAAAAACTGAAGATTACTGGGATGTTAAATTTGCCGTGACCGAAAAAATCAAACTCGCCTTTGATGAGAGTGGCATCACCATTCCCTTCCCGCAAATGGATATCCGCTGGACCACACCCCCGGCACCATAATCAATCAACGCCGCATACGACCATCGCGTTGTATACGGCGCCCGCTCAGAGTGCAATTTATAACTCTTTGTTTAATGCGCCAAATTAGCCTTGACGCATCCCCCCCCTGCTCTTAACCTAAGCGCCCTTTTTTTCCTGAGTTCTGGTTGCTGTTATGACCTACTGCGTTGCGATCAAAGTTGATGCGGGTCTGATTTTTTGTTCAGACTCACGCACCAATGCAGGTGTTGATCAGGTCAGCACCTACAGCAAGATGTATCACTTCGGCATTGAGGGCGATCGCCAAATCGTAATCAATTCTGCCGGCAATCTTGCTACCACCCAATCCGTGATCGCGAAAATTCGCAAGGACATCAAAGACGGCGCCGATATCAGCCTCGCCACCGTTGATAGCATCCACGATGCTGCTGACTATGTGGGCGAAATCAGTGTCGCTATTCAAGAAAAACACGCCCAGCACAATAGTAATGTGAGTTTTGAAGCCAGCTTTTTACTGGGTGGCNNAATACGGCAAACCGATTCTCGACCGTATCCTGAAACCCGAAACTGGCCTCGACACCGCTGGACTCTGCGCACTGGTTTCCATGGACTCGACCATGAAATCCAACCTCACCGTTGGCCCGCCAATCGAACTGGCGACCTACGCGACTAACAGTGGGGTCATGCAGCACAATCTGTTTGAAGCGGATAACGAATACCTGCGCGCACTGACCCGCTACTGGGACAGATTAATCGTGGAAGCATTTTTACAACTGCCACCGGTGAACTGCCTACCCAAAAAGGACGTCTAGCGCTGACAACCGACCATTCAACAATCAATAAAAAGGCCGACAGTGGATAGCTACTGTCGGCCTTTTTATTGATTGTGGCAGCCGTTAATGATTATCTGCTGAATTCTGAATAATACCGAGAGACGACTCTTGCACCGCAATCGGCCAAGCATAGAGTATGGCCTTCACCAAAGTCGCAAGCGGGATGGCAAAAAATACACCCCAAAACCCCGAAAATCCACCAAAGACCAACACCGCCAAAATGATCGCCACCGGGTGCAAATTCACCGCTTCAGAAAAGAGTACCGGAACCAATACATTGCCATCCAGTGCCTGGATAACACCGTAAGCCAGCATCAGCCAGATAAACTCCGACGACCACCCCCATTGAAAATAAGCGACCAATGCCACCGGTAAGGTCACCACCGCTGCTCCTATGTAGGGAATCACTACCGATAAACCCACGGCTATGGCTAATAAAGCAGCATAGTTCAAACCGAGGTAGGCAAATACGGCATAGGAAACCACGCCCACAATCAGAATTTCAATCACTTTGCCGCGTACATAATTGGCAAATTGTTGATTCATTTCCTGCCACACTCCGGACATCATCGGGCGTTTGTTAGGCAAGAATTTGGCACCCCAAGCGATAATCACACTACTGTCCTTCAAAAAGAAAAACACCAAAATCGGCACCAAAATCAGATAAATCAGCAAACCAATCAACATCGGAATATTAGCTACCGAGAAACTTACCACGCCCTGCCCAAGTGAGCTTAATTCTGTTNNATAGTGCTAAACAGCTGCTCCAACTGACGCTCGCTAATCAGCCGCGGATACTTCTCCGGCAACAATGCCAAGGCACTTTGACCCTCCATGATCATGCGCGGTAATTCGTTAAAAAAGCGCAATAACTGAGTCCACAGAATTGGGAGTAGTAACAACAAAAGTGCGACCAGCGATAGCACCAGCACCAGAAAGGCGATAGTCACCGCAAGCCCGTGCGGGGCGCCCCAACTGCGCAGACGCGCGACCATGCCCTGCATCAGGAACGCAATCACAATCGCCGCAATCATTGGCGCGAGTACCTGCCCCATGGTCATCACTGCAATCACACCAACCGTCAGTAACAGCAGCAGCACCAACGCCTCTTCATCGGAAAAATAGCGATCCACCCAGTTCTGGAAGATTTTCAACATAGAGATACTCGTTATTTGAAGAAAAGGTAAACCCATTGGCTGTCAGAAGTATAAACTCAGGGGCGGCCTGTTTAAGGAAAAAATATGCTAAATCAGCAACATCCGTCACACAGCTGTAGTTGTGGTGCAAATATTGCGTAATTGATTGCCTAACCCTATGAATGAGAAGCACCGCACTATTACAGGCGACGCTAGCTAGCGATAACAGCAATGACACAAAGGTAATACTTGCATGCGATGATTAATTTCTGCCTGTTCCCGGACCGGTGCACCCTAATGTGCACCACATTGGCCCACAACCCATTTTGTGCAGATAAGGAATAAAACTATGGCTATCCGCGTTGCCATTCACCACAAAACCCAATATGAATTTGATCGCCTGACGTCACTCTTCCCCCATGTACTGCGTTTACGCCCGGCGCCACACAGCCGCACCAAAATTCACAGCTACTCACTCAAAGTCGAACCTGCAGATCATTTTATTAATTGGCAACAAGATCCCTTTGGCAACTTTCAAGCGCGCCTGGTATTCCCCGAACAAACCAAAATGCTCTCGTTCGAGATAGAACTCGTCGCCGATATGACCTCCATCAATCCCTTCGATTTTTTTGTGGAGGAGTACGCCGAGAACATACCCTTTGAGTACGACGAACAATTGCAACGCGAGTTGGTTCCCTATCTGGAACTCAGCGAGAGCGGTCCGCAGTTGATGGAAATTGTTAACAAGATCAAAGCCGATATTCGCCATCGCCAAGTGAGTGAAACACCTTGGCCGGTGAATAATTTTATGGTGAGCATCAACCAACTTGTGCAACAGGCGATTGGTTACGGTGTACGCCTTGAACCGGGCATTCAAACCTGTGAAGAAACCCTGACGCTTGCCAAAGGTTCCTGCCGCGATAGTGCTTGGCTACTGGTACAAATTTTCCGTCATCTCGGTTATGCCGCACGTTTTGCTTCAGGATATTTAGTGCAGCTCACCTCCGACGTCAAAGCACTGGACGGCCCCAGCGGCCCGGAAAAAGATTTCACTGATCTACACGCATGGACCGAAATTTATATTCCCGGCGCTGGCTGGATAGGTCTTGGGCCCACCTCCGGTTTACTCGCAACCGAAGGCCATATCCCACTCGCCTGTACACCCGATCCGATTTCGGCCGCACCTATCACCGGTGCGACCAGCAAATGCGAAGTGGAATTTTCGTACACCAACGAAGTCTTCCGCATCCTCGAAGATCCGCGCGTAACCAAACCCTACACTGAAGAGCAATGGGCAACCATTAACGCACTCGGCGCTAAGGTTGATAAAGAATTACTCGAACAAGATGTGCGCTTAACGACGGGAGGTGAACCTACCTTTGTTTCCATTGATGATATGGAATCCGAGCAGTGGAACACCGGCGCATTGGGCGCCGACAAATTGAGTCTGGCAAAAGATTTATTGCTGCGCATGCGCAAAACCTTTGCACCCAATGGTCTGTTGCATTACGGTCAGGGCAAATGGTATCCGGGTGAAGAAGTACCGCGCTGGGCACTCGGGTGTTTCTGGCGCACCGATGGTGAAGCACTTTGGACCAATCCTGATTTATTAGCACGCGCTGATAAAAGTTACGGCCTTACACATCTGGATGCAAAAAAATTCGCGCAAACCTTGTGTGAAAAAATTAGCGTCAATAGCGAGCATTTAATTCCCGCCTACGAAGATGTGCTTTATTACCTCTGGGCCGAAGGCACCTTACCGCCGGACATCAATCCGCTCAAAGCTGATTTAAAAGATGATTTGGAACGTCGCCGTATCGCGAAATTATTAACGCGCGGATTAAACACCGAAAGCGGTTATGTGATTCCAATTGAATGGAATTACGCGAACCAAAGTTGGCAAACCGGCCGCTGGAAATTGCGCACCGGCGAACTTATGTTAGTGCCCGGCGATTCGCCACTCGGTTTACGTTTGCCGTTAAATTCACTCGAATTTCCTAAAAATGAATACGAGCGCTACCAACCGGAAAATGACCCGCTAACCACGCACGCGCCACTCGCACCCAGTGGTAAACAAGCGACCGCACTTGCTGCTGAAAAATCGGGATCAATGAAGCAGACGATTGCACAAAAAGTCGCTGAGCAAAAAGCGGCCTTGGCAAATGCGACTAGCCCTGAAGCACACAAACCCAATTTTGTTGAAGCTGGTTATGTCATTCGTACGGCAATGTGTTTTGAAGCGCGCGATGGCCGCTTGCATTTATTTTTACCGCCGCTCACTTATCTTGAGCATTACGTCGCGTTAATTGAAGCGATTGAAGATACCGCCGCGACCCTGAATATGCCGGTAGTCTTGGAAGGTTATGAACCGCCCAAAGATTATCGCCTGAAGAAATTTTTAATTACGCCAGACCCAGGTGTAATTGAAGTGAATATTCATCCGGTAGAAAGCTGGGCCGATTTGGTCAACAACACTGAAGCGCTCTATGAAGACGCGCGCCAATGTCGTTTGGGCACCGAGAAATTTATGCTCGACGGCCGCCACTCAGGCACCGGCGGCGGCAACCATGTCACCTTTGGCGGCTCAACACCTGCGAACAGTCCCTTCTTGCGCCGTCCGGATTTATTGCGCAGTCTTGTGACTTATTGGCAACATCATCCTGGCCTGTCGTATTTATTTTCGGGTTTATTTATCGGGCCAACCAGCCAATCACCGCGCGCCGATGAAGGCCGTGCGGAAATGTTGTACGAATTGGAAATTGCTTTCCAACAAATGCCGGAAGGCATTGTCGATCAACCCTGGTTGGTTGATCGCTTGATGCGCAATTTATTAATCGACATCACCGGCAATACCCATCGCGCTGAATTTTGTATCGATAAATTATATGCGCCCGGCACCGCCAGCGGCCGTCAAGGCATTCTGGAATTCCGCGGTTTTGAAATGCCGCCGCATGCGCGTATGTCGCTGGTGCAAATTTTATTATTGCGCAGCTTGATCAGCCGTTTCTGGAAAGAACCCTACAAAAAACCGCTGGTGCGTTGGGGCACGCTACTGCACGACAAATTTATGTTGCCGCATTATGTGTGGGAAGATCTGCGTGATGTAGTGAATGATTTAAATGAACACGGCTATCCATTCCAACTTGAATGGCTGGCAGCATTTGAAGAATTCCGTTTCCCGCATTATGGTCGCGTGCAGTTGGATGATATTGAAATTGAATTGCGCTGGGCGATTGAACCCTGGCACGTACTGGGTGAAGAAGTCAGCAGCTTTGGTACATCGCGCTATGTGGATTCATCACTGGAACGTTTACAAGTTAAAGTCAGCGGACTCACACCGGGCCGTTATGTGCTCGCGTGTAATGGTCGTCGCGTGTGTTTGAATGCAACCGGCAAACACGGTGAATTTGTTGGCGGCGTGCGCTATCGCGCCTGGCAACCGCCATCAGCTTTGCATCCCACTATCGGTATTCACTCGCCACTGGTGTTTGATTTAATTGATACCTGGAACGGCAAAAGTATTGGCGGTTGTACTTACCACGTCAGCCATCCCGGCGGCCGCAGTTACGATCGCTTCCCGGTGAATGCCAACGAAGCGGAATCGCGCCGTGGCAACCGTTTCTTTGATATCAACCACACTCCCGGTGCACTGCCGATTACACCGGCCGGAAAAATCTTGCGCGAGTTTTTTGAACACAAACATCCGCCCCGCCCTATGGCACCACCGCCAGAAGAACCGGCCGATGAATACCCGCACACGCTGGATTTACGGAAGTAATTGCTAGTAATGCTCTCGTTCTCGCTCAACATGGGGGCGAGGGCATATCACACGAGGAATATAGCAATGTCATGCAAAAACGATCAAAACAGCAAAATCGGGTTACAATGAAATCCATACCCATAAGAACAACTCATAATTATGAATCCTTATTCCGCGCTTATGGAAACCCCGGTCGATACTGCTAATAAGCTGGCCTTTACCTACCCATCCCCGCAAGCGGGTGTGGATGAAGCCTATGATGCCGAGGGCAGAATTCGTCCGCACTGGCGCTATCTGCTGCACAGTTTACAAACACTGGGGCAAGAGGCCATTGAGGAGCGGCAGAAAAAAACCCGCCGCATTCTGCGTGACGATGGTGCTACCTACAAAATTTACGACGAGCCAGATGCAAACCAAAGCTGGCAACTCAACCCAATTCCCATGCTCATCAATAGCGATGAGTGGAACAAAATCGAAACCTCGCTGGTTGAGCGCGCCGAATTATTTAATTTGTTGCTGCAAGATATTTACGGTGAACGCACACTGGTACGCCAAGGCATCATCCCGCCGGAATTATTATTTTCCCACCACGGATTTTTGCGCCCCTGCCAAAATATTAAATTATTGGGCAATAACCAATTAATTTTGCACGGCGCTGATTTGGTACGCGCCCCCGACGGCGATATGCGCGTAATGGCCGACCGCACCCAGGCGCCCTCAGGTGCTGGTTATGCGTTGGAAAATCGCACGGTAATGAACCGCGTATTTCCCAGCCTGTTTCGCGATAGCCATGTGCATCGCCTGTCATTATTTTTCTCGCGCTTGCGTCAACGCTTGCATGAATTAAATCCCAATGGCGGTATCGCGCGCATTGTTGTACTCACACCCGGTATTTATAACGAAGCCTATTTCGAACACGCCTATCTCGCCAACTATTTGGGTTTCCAATTAGTACAAGGTAGCGACCTGAGTGTGCGCAACGGCTACGTGTGGATGAAAGCACTCGACGGCTTAAAACGCGTCGATGTTATTTTGCGCCGTGTGGATGATGTTTATTGCGATCCGGTAGAATTAAAAGGCGATTCGCGTTTAGGTGTTCCCGGTTTATTGGAGGTCGCGCGGCTCGGCCATGTTGCCATCGCCAATCCGCTCGGCTCAAGCGTATTGGAAAACCCGGCGCTGCTGGCTTATCTACCCGCAATTGCACAAGCATTATTGGGTCGCGATTTGCAAATGCCGTCAGTAAAAACCTGGTGGTGTGGCAATAGCGATGATCTCGAATATGTGTGTAAAAATTTAAACAAATTATTGATTAAACCTACCTATCGTCGCCCTGGTTTGTACGAAGTCTACGGTGCCGATCTGGACGATAAAAAACTGCAAGCCTGGCAAAATCGTATTCGCAAAAATCCGCTGCAATTTGTTGCGCAGGAATATGTTGAAGGTGCGCAAACACCAACCTGGCATCAAGGCCAAATTCAACCGCGCGCGTCAGTGTTGCGCACCTTTGCGGTGGCGAGTGAAAGTTCCTATTCGGTAATGCCCGGTGGCCTCACCCGCGTGAATCTCGATCCCGATAAAAAAATTATTTCCAACCAGCGCGGTTCGGTCTCCAAAGACACCTGGGTGCTTGCATCTGAACCGGAAAAACAAATTAGTTTACGCCCAGTGGATACTCACCCATCCACTGAAGGCACCAATGCGCTGCCCAGTCGTGTGGTGGAAAATTTATTCTGGATGGGCCGCTACGCCGAGCGCGCCGAATCTGCATTGCGGTTATTGCGCACAGTGTTTATCCAATTAAATCGAACGGAAAAATTACCCGATGGTGTGTGCCGCACACTGCTAAGCGCAGTGACTCACGTTACCGCCACCTATCCCGGTTTTACCAGTTTGCAAACCAGCTTATTTAAAAACCCCGAACCGGAAATGATCTCTATCATTCTGGATCAACACCGGCTTGGAAGTGTGGCCAACAATTTAATTGCGATGGTACAAACTGCCGAACAAGTGAAAGAACAATTATCCAGCGATACCCAACGCGTCATTAACGATATTGGCGATGAGCTGGAACAATTAAAAACGGCGCTTGAACCGGAATCACTCTCTGCTCCTGAAGAAGCCTTAGCGCCTTTGATTACTACGCTACTCGCCTTTGCCGGATTAATTCATGAAAGTATGACACGCGGCAATGGCTGGCACTTTATGGAAATGGGCCGCCGCCTCGAACGCGCGCTGCAAATTACCAATACCCTACGCTCGCTGCTGGTCACTGGTTTTGATGAAGCTGATCAGGAAACACTGATTGAATCCAGCCTCTTGTGCAGCGAAGCTTTGATTCCGTATCGCCGTCGTTATCAAAACGGTATTCGCATCGATCAAGGTATGGAAATGATCATGCTTAATACTAAAAATCCGCGCTCACTGATTTATCAGTTGCAACAACTGGAAAGCCATTTTGCCGATTTGCCCGATAACCGCGACGAATTCAGCACCGAACATAAATTATTATTAGAAGCCACCACCGCATTAAAATTAAGCGACATAAGAATGCTGTCTAAAACCCAGATCGGCATTCGCGCCGATTTGGATCAGTTACTGTCGCGCATGCAATATCTAATTACCACCGCCGCCAAGGCCATTGGCCAACGCTACTTCGACCACACCGAAGGGCCGCAATTGTTGGTTAAGAATACCGAGTGGCAGGATCAGTTATGAGACAGGTGTTTGTATGAAATACCGCATCAAGCACAGCACGCGCTACCGCTACGCGCTATCAGTAAGCAATTGCTACAACCTTGCCTACGTATTACCGCGTTACACAGAAAAGCAGCGTATTGATTCAATCGACGTAAAAGTGTCGCCGCTCGCCACCACACGCAATATGCGCACCGATTATTTTGGCAATCAGTTCCTGCAGTTTTCGATTGAAAAAGATCACACCGAATTAGATGTCAGCATCATCAGCGAAATTACAATTAAAGAAACAGTCGCCAATACCAATCTCGATTTTGGCAATCCCTGCACCTACGTAAAATATTTACTGCAACACAGTAAAGATTGGGAAACACTCTGCGCACGCGAATTTGCCCTCGATTCACCCATGGTACAAGCACACCATGATTTAGCCGAATATGCCGCGCCCTCCTTCACCGAAGACCGCCCATTTTTATCGGCGGTGATGGAATTAACCCAACGCATTTTTACCGATTTTAAATACGACCCGGAATTTTCCGATGTCGCGACTCCACTCGCGGAAGTACTTAAACACAAGCGCGGTGTGTGTCAGGACTTTGCCCATTTTGCGATTGGTTGCTTGCGTTCACTCGGCTACCCTGCGCGTTACGTCAGTGGCTATTTGGAAACGCTTCCCGCACCCGGGCAAGAAAAATTAATCGGCGCAGATGCAACCCATGCATGGTTCGCGGTTTATTCGCCCGGCGAGGGCTGGTACGAATTTGATCCCACCAATAATAAAGTCACCGGCGAGCAACACATCACCACCGCTTGGGGTCGCGACTACTCAGACGTAACGCCACTCAAAGGTGTAATTTTTGGCGGCGGCCATTCACCACAATTATTTGTATCAGTCGATGTACGTCGCATTGAAGACGACTTTGATCAGCGTCCAATCCAGAGCCAGAGTCAATCACAAAGCCAAAGCTAAATATCCATCCTCCCAATTCTCAGTGGACACTACAGTTACCAATTTTCGCTGCTTTGGTAACTGTAGGTATCAGACAATTCCTTTACCTTTCCGCTAATGGTAACTACACTTACCAAATTAATACCGATTGGTAATTATAATGACCACCGAAACTCCCAATGCAAAACGCAGCGCGGTCGTATTCCCTAAAAACCAGAAGTTTCTGGCACAGCTAGGGGAGAACATCAAACTCGCCCGGCTGCGCCGCCACTACACTCAAACACTGATCTCCGAGCGCACCGGCCTGAGCCGCATCACTATCCGCAAGATAGAAGCTGGCGATAGCAAAGTATCGCTGGGGCATTATGTTGCGGTTCTTGCGGTACTCGGCTTAGTGGAAGACTTGGCCAAGGTCGCCAGCGACGATCAACTCGGGCGCAAACTGCAAGATATAGAACTGATGGGTAAACAAAAATGAAAATGGAAATTTATATATTTGCCAACTGGGACGATTTTGTTGAGCTGAAATTAGTAGATCTTTTTTCCCCTCCTACGACATAAATTCTGTAACACCAACCAATGGGCTACATTTAAATATCACCGACAGTGAGAACCGCTTGGACTACAGCTTGGCGATGGACGTTATCGAATTTTTCCAACTGGATAAAATAACGGCGAACCAAATAAAAACTGAAGTATTAGCAAGCGTGAACAACTGGAAAAAAGTTGCTGCAGAAATCGGAATTAGCCGCAGCGAACAACAACTCATGGCTCCGGCATTTAATGTTTAGCATCTGCCAAAAAACACTATTGATAAATCACTCTTAGTTATATTGTGTAATTGACCTTTTCCAACCAAGTGATTAGTGTTCAACCAATGTCCACACCCCCTAATAGTACACTCTTAGGTTGGGGCGGGTCGCGTAGACTGAGTTTACGAACCGCAACAGATTGAAGGTCGGTAACGTGCCCAAAGCGGACATTATGAATCAAAGGCTCTGACCACATTGATAAAAATCGCCACGTTCAACTTGGCATCACACATAGTGTAAAAAATAGTAAGGAAAATAAGGTAGGTTATGAGAAGAGCGCAATTTGAATACCTTAAGTGGATAACCTCCTTAAACACTGACATTCTCTCTGAATTAGAAAAACACCTGTTAAACCTGATTACCGAAAACTTTGAAGATGTTTTCAATTCTGGGACGTATAAAGGTAATAGAGCAAAATTAATTATTTCATTGCTTGAATCGAACCCTACCCCCGATGACATAGTAGTGAATATTCCAGATTCAGGAGCTACCGAAAAAACAGGCCAGCCCTTAACAAAGATTGAGATTGGACCGTTCAGAGGCTTTGATGCTCCGCGCGAATTTCAGTTTGGTGATAATTACACACTACTCTATGGTTCAAATGGGACAGGAAAAAGTAGCCTGTGTGAAGGGCTTGAGGCTTCATTATTGGGGTATGTAGTTGAAGCCGAAAGAAAAAGGATTCCATTAGAAACATATATTCAAAATACTAGTGTTGAAAGAGGTTCAATTCCCTCCGCATATAAAACCCTTGATAACGGAACTGTTGAACGAGTTAACCAGTCGATTGATGATTACCAATATTGCTTCATCGAAAAAAATAGAATCGATGACTTTTCAAGAGTCTCAGCCAATACCGAGAGGAACCAAGAAGCAATTATTTTAAGATTATTTGGCTTGGATGAATTCAATGCCTTTGTTAATGATTTTACTGATAACTTTGCAAATTACTTCGAGGAAGATGCAACCAAACAAAATACTTACAGGAGTCACGTATCCAATATTCGGCAGCACCTAAAAAAAATTCGCAAACATAATAGTAACATCAAGACCAAGTCAGAAGAAGTATCTGGTATCTTAACTAAGTATGAAAAAAAGCAGCCAAAAGACGTTGTAATTCTTTTAGAGGGTGAAAATTCTGATGGTCAAATAGCCAATCTCAAATCACAGGTTGCAGAAGTTACTAACAAAATTATTGAAGTGGAGCTTGAAAAGAAAGACATAAAGCAGTTAGGGAAATCATTTTCAGATGAAATGCAAAATCTCGCTAATGCTGATGCCAAAATAATCAAGTTTGCATCTAAAGTTCATTATCAGTCTATTTACAAAGCACTTAGGAGCATACAAGAGTCCGGTGAGAATTCTGAAACATGCCCTGCGTGTGAGACTCCATTAGAAGAAGCAAGTAAAAATCCCTTTGATAATGCAGCCCAAGAACTAGAAAAATTGGCTGCTCTACAGTCTAGTCAAGAAGCAAGGGGCCAAGCTGTAACTAAGATAAAATCTATCATTTCAACATACCGTTCTGATTTTCAGGCGCTCAACCAGCAAAGACAGCTTCTTGGCTTGGCTGCTTTAGTTATTCCTAACGAAGAAAATATCGGGCAGATCATTCAAGGTGACTTAGATCACCACACTGCACAAACATTGAATTTGGACTTTGTTAACCTCTATAAAGAATATGCAAGAGCACGTGTGTTAACTAAAAGAAATAATCGCGTTGTAAGCGAGATGGTAGCAAATAACAAAAGGCTTCAAAATTTAATTACTGAAGCAGGGAATGATTTGCAAACAGTCAGCACTGCCAGCACTGTTATAGAGCAAGAGAAGTCTAATATCCAAGATATTAAAGCCGAGATTTCAGGCCTGAAAGAACCCCTTTCTGAAATGAAAGCGAATGCAAAAGCTGAAGTTGAAAATGCGAAAATCAACAACCAGAGAATATCAGCGTATAGGACTATTGTAACTAATCTGAAGAAATATCGATCAAAACTTCCATTGCAACTCATGCAAAATCTCAATGAAAAAGCTACTGGATATTACAATGCTATAAATGCTTACGACCCTGATCATTACTTAGCAAAGGAAATAAAACTTCCAAGTCAGCCCAATGATGAATTGATAATTATTTTCAATGACGGTTCCAATAAAGAAGAAAATGCACTTGTTGTTCTAAGTGAAGGTCATATCAAATGTTTAGGTTTGGCTATATTGTTGGCAAAAGCTGAGCAAGAAGATGTTCCGTTCATTATCTTTGATGACATAGTAAACGCTGTAGATGATGAACATAGAACCGCAATAAGAGAAATACTGACTAAGCACCCTAAAATTGCTAGCAAGCAGCAAATCATAAGTTGTCACGGTCAAGATTTCATAAGACTGCTGAAACAGGATATACCTTCTGATCAACAACAGGCTTCTGAGGTAATGTCATATACCTTTTTAGACAACAAAGAAGGCCGTTCTATTTCTGTATCTGATACAGACACCTGCCAGAATTACATTGTTATGGCGGAAGAAAGCTATGGCGTAGGTAACAATGCGTTATGCTTAGATAGCCTACGAAAAACACTAGAGCTTTTAAACAAGAAAGTTTGGACGCGACTCTATAACAAACACAAATCTGCTCTAACCGTAAAAATGTGGACCCCGAATAGAGAGCCTGACCTCAGAAGCGTTTGTGATTCTCTCATTAAAGAATTAGATAGGCTGGCAAAAATAATTCCAACACAACAACATCAAAAGCTTTCCGGTTTATATCAGAGCTTACTCCCACACTGGCAGTACTTTAATGACGGAACCCACGGAAATGAGTTGCTCGAAGAATTCGAAAAGCCAATTATTAAAAAATTGCTGGATTCAATAAAAAATATCGAACAAATAGCCTTTCATGGCATTCTTTGATCTTGTTTTGTAGATCAAGGGGACGGAGTGACTTGAAAAGAATGTCTGCAATTGGCCGATACTGCAATAGGTCCTTCCCGAATTATGAATGACAATGAATTCTCTGTGAAAAGCCGTCCACATCGTGAGTGAAAAAATGGCAACAAATAAAAATCAGCACTTTGTACCACGGGTATATCTACGTCGTTTCACATCCCGGAATGATGCTCAAATTAATCTCTTCAACTTGGATCGCAGGAAGTTAATTCGTAACGCACCTGTAAAAAAGCAATGTTCTGGTGATTATTTCTACGGCCAAGACCCAGCGCTTGAGGCAGCAATTCAGGGACTCGAAAGCGGTTACGGGAAAGCAATGCGCGTCCTAGATGCAGGAATTATAAATTTTGGAGCTGGCCATAAGACTGTTTTTAAGCTTTTCTGGCTATTTCAACATCTGCGGACAGAGGCCGCCGCTCGCCGTTCAATGGAAATGATGGAAGGTTTGGGAGACCTTGCTGGTGCTGATCCGCAAGAATTTACCGCGAACATTAAAGCCGCCGTTCGGGCGGGGTGCGTTACTTTTACTGACACTATGCATCAAATCGATGATTTAAAATTCTGTCTTTTGAAAAATAAAACTCCAATTCCTTTTATTACATCAGACAATCCAGCCGTATTGACAAACAAATGGCGCCTCGACAGAAATCGTTCCCCTGGATTGTCATTCGGCCTTGGCTCCGCTGGTATGATTGCTCTTCTGCCTCTGCGGCCCGACCTATTATTTGTTGGGTATGATGGTGATGTCTACCATTTGCCGAAGCGAAACGGTATTGCTGAGATAAAGAATGCAAGTGACGTAACTGCTCTTAATCGGCATCAGTTTCTGCAATGTCATGCAAACATTTATACAAACGATTCCATTTCTGAGGAAAACTTAATTGACGTGTATGCTCAGATAGAGCCCATTCGTCCTGTAGCAAGGCATGTAACGCACTATGCAGTACTTGCAAGTCAAGCGGATGGGTACGAGCGCTATGAGGTTACTACGAGAGATAATATCCTGCCCGGGCAGACCGCGATGATTCACTCGCAGGTCATTCATCCGCATCCGGGGGCATGGCCTTCACAAATCACAATCCGGGCTAACGGATCGGTGTATACCAATAATACAGGCGCAGGTTATAGGAGGCGTTCTGGAACAACGGGGGCTTCGCAGCATCAGTGGGTACGTGAAAGACCGTGAATTGAACGTGCCAATTCGTAAGGGTGATAACTGCTAGGTGTCAGTTGATGCGTATGCACGAAGCGCTCTTGATTAAATGAGAGAATATATGTAGTTCACTCTTCTACAAATGTCCGCTTTTGGCCGTTATGCGATGAAAGGAGTATTTTTCAGAGGCTCGAAAGGCATCGTGAAAAATTGATGCTGACTAACATTCATCAGTATTCTTTGAATTTAAAGTTTGAAAAAGCCGTTTTTCTAATCGGTGCAGGGCATAGAAATTCGTTAAGGGATCAAATACAAATATTCGAGGGAAATGGTGCTACTTCTCTATAAAAGATTCCAGTTGACCCGCATTTCGCTTTGCTGCATAGGGCTACGGATTGCTAAATAGATCTCGTGAATAGGTACAAGGTAACAATGGAAAATATGAAAGATCAGATGGTAGTGGTTTTTAGTTACCAAGCAGGATCAATAACACCCAGTGTTTTGGCCGATTTAATCGAATCTGGTATTGGATTTGAAGGAAAGCATTTGCGATCGTCTTTTGAGAAAATAAAAAATGGGAACTGTAGTATCAAGAATCGCTTGAAGGCTATTCGCGAGAGCAAATGCTATGATTTTTGTAGTTTTCAACTTAATGAAGAAAAGGATAAAGATTGCCCCAGTTTATTTATCCACCAAAGGAATACCTATGACCATTTGAAAATGAGATTTTATGGTGACCAATTGCCGAATTGTGAATTTTTCAATCGGCTGACATCAATCGAAGGTTTTAATTTTGGGTATATTGAAGACTACGAGTTTAATTATTGGAAAAATGCTGAACGTTTATGTTTTTATGAAATGCGAGGTTTACCTCATCATCATTTGCCCAAGAAATCCAATGGGATGCCATACCCTTTGGAGGAAGATATTGTTGATATCTCGTTAAACTTTGGGCGTGATATCGAATATCCAGGAATGCTGTTCGCGATTGCTCCAACTATGTGGGTAAATAAAAGCTACATGAGTAATGTTTGTCCTTCCTTTTTATCAAATATGTCCAAATTTATAGACTCGAAAAATATCACCGAGAATATATGCTGTTTAAAATTGTGCGAGGATATTAAGCCGAATACTGCAGATATAGAAAAAATTGAAAGAATAGCAAAAGATATTAATTTTTCTGTATTGGAAGCAAAGGGTAAGGAATTGATTAAGTTTGCTCCGGGCGACCCTATGTTTGAAATTAATTATGTAGACATCAAGGGTGAAAAGTGCAGGGAGTATGTTGTTTGGGTAGATGATCAAAGAAAGCAAACAAAAAAATCCAAGGCAAAAACAAAATTAGTCAACCTGTTTAACTCTAAAGGAGATAGAGTTAATGCATATTCTGAGGAAATTGTAAAATAACTACAGATAATAATGAATAGAATAAAAATGAAACTCGGAAGCCAAAAATTTGTTGCGGGACTCTAGAGAAATTACAACAATTGTGGTTAACAAGTGGGGACAGAGTAAAAATAAACGTCCGCATCTGGCCGAAGTCGGCAGTGCCATTTGCATTAGTTAACTAATAATTACATGGGGCATAATCGTGCCAAATTTTGACCTAGATGTTTTCCGAAAATCAGATTCACTTGCCGAAAAATTACAAGTGTTAATTGATATGCCGTTGCTAAATGATTCCGCCAGAATTGTAACTTCCGATGTGGCATGCTCCCTATCATTTGAACATTGGCATTCAGTAAGGGTATTGCTGGAAGGTGGGCTTCTACCTTCCTCAATCGTTATTCATCGGGCTCAGTTCGAAGCTCTGGTCCGATCTGTGTGGATAACTTACTCAGCAACTGATGATCATATATATAAGTTGTCCACTGATTTAAATTTGGAATCTGAGCAAGCAGCGAAGAATTTGCCGCAGGTTGCGGACATGATTGCATCTATCGGAAAAAGTGGGCCGCGTGAGGCATATGATGCCCTTAATCGATTCAAAGATAATTCATGGAAAGCATTAAATTCCTATGTTCATGCAGGAATTCATCCTATTCGACTACACAGTGAAGGTTATCCTGTTAAATTGATTATTGATGTTTTGCGAAATGCTAATGGGATTGCCGTGATGTCAGCAATGCAAGCAGTTATATTGTCTGGTGAGCAACCCATGCAGAAAGATGTGCTTGAACTTGCCTTTGAGTTTAGTGAATGTATGCCGCCACCGTTGTAGCGTTCAAATAACCTGATCCTACTTCCGCTCTTGGCCGAAATCAGAAACCCACCCAAAGTGAAATTTTGTTTCACTTTGGGTAAAATTCGTCGTTCAGAAAATTAGCTTTCTAAGAACTTCTTTCTGCGCGCACTCCACAATAAACAACACGCAAGTGCGCAAAACCAAATGCTAATAACTAACACAAATAGACTCATTCCTCTCACATCCAAATTCCACTTGCCGGTAGCTATTACGAGCAGGCTGATGGTGCCAATTAATAGACCTGCTAATCCCACCCAACGGAAAAGTGTGTTATCTCGAACCAGATTGCCGCTCCAACAAATCAACGCACAAAACCATGCAATGGTGGCTGCATTCGCTAGCACCTGATTCGATTGCATCAATAAGCGCGATTGAAATTCGAAAATTGCCAATTGCTTAGCAGTGTTGATCTCTGCACCTAGCACCATGGCGGGAGCGAGAAAACCACTAATCAACGCCGCTCCAGCCATCGCTAATCCGCCTGCTGCAAATAAACCACTTCCGAGCCAAACGATGGGAGTATTTTTTGCAGCACCATACAGAGTAAATAACCAAACGTAGATGAACACCACCAGAATTAATAAACCGTGCACATGCATAGTGAGCCCAGCAATTTGAGCCATTTGTCCAATTTGGGCTTCAGGTTGTGACGCGCTGATATACGGGTGATGAGCCATACCCGCGTTCGCCAGTATGGATAGGACAATTAAGCACCAACCAATAAGGCGGTAATGCGAATTTGTTTTTTGTTCATTTTCGTTTAACACGATGCCTCCAAAGATAATCATTTAAATGGAGTGCCAGCCTAACAAGCGCATATGGATAGTTGGCGGACAATACTATTAGAATGTCCGGCATCTAAAACAAAACCTTAGGTAAATTGTGTGACAGAGGAATTTGACGGAGACAAGCGAGCCGAGCGTACACGGTTAGCGTTACGCAACGCGTTTTTTGAACTGGTGTTATCGCAGCCTTACAGTAGGATAAAAATTGCAGACATCATTGCCACGGCAGATGTGGGGCGCTCGACGTTTTATGAACATTACAAAAACAAAGACGATCTGCTCTATGCTAGTTTGCGCTGGCCGATGACTGTTTTGGCCTCTGCGATGTTACCCCCAGGCAAGGTGTTGGATGTACAGGGGATACTCGAGCATTTTTGGCAGAACAGAAGTTTTGCTCGCCCTATACTGACAGGCAGTACACGTAAGCATGTCAGTCGTTGCCTTAGCCAGATACTTGTCGAGCAATTGCACAACCTCTCTTCACCTTCACAAAATCGCTATGTCCCTGTATCCGCTATTGCTCAGGCGCTAGCCGCAACGCAACTCTCTTTATTGAGCGACTGGCTGACAGGTGTATATGCCACGACACCAGATAAACTTGCTCAACAGTTGATGCTTACCAGTCGAGCGATTGCTATTCCTGCTGTGGGATTATAATTTAAAGGGAAGCGTAAAATTTAATTGAGTGTCGGCTCTTGAACATTATGAGATGTAACCGACCTGCTTTATTTAGATGCGATATTGGTTTGCGGCAATTTTGTGCCGAAGTAGATAGTTTTTTACACTGATCCCAAATACATTCGTTAGAAACGGGCAGTGGAGATTTAATGAAATTCATCTGTTTTTGCTATTACGATCCTAATATCGCTAATGCTCTCTCGCCCAGCGAGATGGAGGCGCTATGCCCAGTATTTTTTTTACCTCCACAATCAAAAAACGCGGAATAAATCCTTATGTACTTGTTAGCGCTGAAGTAGCTACGCAACTAAAGGAAAACTGGCGCAAGCCCCTTCCCGTGTTGGTGCAAGTAAACAGTAAACCTGAACCGCCGTGGCCTATCAATATGATGCCTGCTGGTGACGGGAGTTTTTATTTATACTTGAGTGGTGAAGTGCTCAAAGCCTCCAACACACAGGTTGGCAGCGTTGTGGAAGTAAAGCTGCAATTTGATGCAAATTATAAACCGGGGCCCGCTCATCCGATGCCCTCTTGGTTCAGTGAAGCTTTAGAGCAAAATCAACTTGCCAAGCAAGGTTGGGATGAACTCATTCCGAGCCTTCAAAAGGAAATATTACGCTACATGGATCGATTGAAATCAATTGAGGCGCAAACCCGTAATACGCAGCTGGCAATACATGTCTTGTCGGGCGGTAAAGGACGGTTTTTGGCACGAGCATGGAATGAATAATCCGGGCTGCGACGCTGTACTTCATCACGGAGAAAATTAGAGATGCTGAAAACATACAAAGGCAGCTGTCACTGCGGCGCAGTCCAGTTTGAATGCGACCTCGATTTGTCAGAAGGCACAAGTCGTTGTAATTGCTCGTTCTGCAGTAAAGCGCGGTTTTGGAAAGCCTTTGCCAAGGGCGACGCTTTCCGCCTGTTGCAGGGTTCCGAAAGTTTGTCAGACTACCAGTGGACATCACCAATAGAGTCTTCTCCGATACTTCACCACTTCTTTTGCAAGCGCTGTGGTATTAGGCCCTTCTCTAGAGGCTGGCTGGAAGACTTTGGCGGAGAATTTCACGCCGTCTATCTTGCATGTCTGGATAACGCTGAACAGGATATCGCCGCCGCTCCTGTTCAGTATCAAGATGGGCGCAACGATGATTATGGATCTTGTCCTGCAGAGACCAGGCACTTATGAAGTCTTTGTGTTATCACCAATATTTGCTCTTGGCCGAACTGCAAAGTTTGGCAATTCATTTCACGAAGTGCGCCCCACAACTAATTCAACCCACGCGTTAAACTAGTAAGCACTACAGCACCAAGTTTTATTTTCAAGGAACTCACCATGAAACGCTTTTTATCTATTTTACTGCTGGGACTCGCAGCAACTGCCGCTCATGCCCAAGTGGATTGGCCAATTGTGTTACAACTGAAATATTCCCCACTGGGCATTATTGATGCCGATGAAGATGAGTTTGATCATGACGACAGCCATTATGAAAAATACGATATGGATTTTGAGCGCAGTTTAGGGGCGAAATTAATTATTGCTCCCGTTTATGTTTCTGTTAACCGCAACGTCACCAACCTTGATGATCCCATCCCCAATGCCATAGTCGAAACTGTGGCAATAGGATTTGGCGGCATTAACTACGATCAATTCGCTAATGATTCAGGCTTGTATTTAATGGGCGGTGTAGGTGTCGGCGCAGGAAGATTCAAATTCAAACAACCCGAGCTAAATGATTGGGAAACACTTGTTGAAGGCAATGCAGAAATTGGCCTGCGTATTCAAGAACACCTGCTATTAGGTGTAGGCGTGGATTATCAACACTTTGGTGAACCAGGTGAAAGCAAAGCCAATTTATGGAATTTATATCTAGGAACAGGTTTGGTTTTCTAACATGACAAAACACATAGCTATTCCACTCAAAGACAGCTACAAACTTTTTAATCACGGCCCTGTCAGCATAGTCACCAGTGCTTACGGAAATCAGCGCAATATCATGGCCGCCTCGTGGACAATGCCGGTGGATTTTTCACCGGCTAAAGTCGCAGTGGTTATCGATAAAAATACTTATACGCGCGAACTGGTCGATGCCAGCGGTGAATTTGCATTGCAATTTCCCATGCGCAAAATTGCAAAACTGACGTTAGATGTTGGCGATATATCTGGCCGCGATACGGATAAATTTTCACGTTACGATATAAAAACCTTTTCCGCCGTGAAGATTGCTGCACCTTTAATTGAAGACTGCATCGGTTGGCTGGAATGCAAAGTGATAAAACAAGGTGCAGAGTCGATGGATGTCATCATCGGCGAAGTGGTGACAGCCTATGCAGACGCCGAACAATTTATCGATGGCCGCTGGCATTTTTCCGCTGATCCACAAAAACGCAGCGTTCACTATATGGCCGGCGGAGAGTTTTATATGACGGGTGAAGTGTTTAAAACAGAAAGCAATTACTCCGAATAAATACGCAAACGCAAAGCCCGGTATGTGCATTAGTGTTCTGTACTCACACCAATGCACATAGACTCCGTAGTTCCTGCACGAACAAAAGCTACAGATTTATAGAGTTCTACTCCATCGAATGAAAGCCAATCAAATTGCCTTCTGTATCCCGGGCAAGCGCACAAAAGCCATGTTCGCCAATAGCCATTTTTTCCTGAAATAGACTACCGCCAAATTCTACCGCTCGGGCAACTTGCACAGCACAATCCTCACAACCAAAATAGACCAGCGTACCACTACCACCTGACGCAAAGCCTTCCATTTTTACCAACATACCTCCCGCACCATAGCTACTCATTGGAGCGTCTTTATCCATTGGGAAAAACCACATATCCATTTCCATTTCTGGAATAGGTGAAGGAATTTTTTCAAGTGTCACCTGAAGCACACTTTCATAAAACGCTTTTGCACGTGTCATGTCTTGTACATAAATCTCAAAATGAACAACCGGATTGCCTTTCATTGTCACTCTCCTGGATTTTTATTTAGTTGAGGTTTAATTTGACCTTAGTGATAAATGGACGAGGGCCCAACAAGCTGCGCTACGACAAAATATCATCATGCGCGCAGGGGTTCAATTGACACCATTGATTCAGTCGGCCGCATTCCGTTTTAAGTAAATTCTCGCTGTATGTAATAGTGGGATTAACTGCCTCACCATTAAATTATTCGTCTGTCGCTGCGGCAGGCGGAGTTTTGTATTTGATTGCCAGCGGCTTACCCGGTTTTGATGTCGCCAATGGTTTTGCCTCAAATGGCTACGGCGATCACTCGCCTGGTAGCTATTCACTACAATCTGCCCTGATCGCCGAAGTCGTACTCACCGCATTTTTTCTGATTATTATTTTAGGTGCAACCGATAAACGTGCACCAGTCGGTTTTGCACCTATCGCGATTGGATTGGCCCTCCCCTTGATTCACCTGATTAGCATTCCAGTTACCAATTCTGTAAATCCCGCGCGCAGTACTGGTGTGGCAATTTATGTGGGCGATTGGGCTGTCGCGCAACTCTGGGCATTTTGGGTAGCCCCAATTGTAGGCGCGGTTCTGGGTGCGGGGATTTATCGTTTTATTGGTGGTGAGAAAAAATAGTTTTTTATCTAAGCTACCTCTGCATTGAATCAGATCATGAGTCTGGCTCAATGCAGAAAACTCAATCCAATAAATACCTTCTGTTTTAACCTCAGCAAAAAGGTAATCAAGGCCTCAATCAATTCCGAGTCTCATTCAGGAGCAGTAAATCCAATATCAATATTATGGATATCTTGTGGTTCCACATACAGCACAGCAAATATTCAACACAGGATTGAAATTAAATTATGACTAAAATAATCACTATAGGTTTAACGTATCTAGTATTTTTTCTCTGCCTAAGTGGCTGTGAAAGTAGTGACAATAAAGCAACAGAAAGTCCCAGCACTGATATTAGGGCTGAATTGGCTCAGCGAAAGACAAACCCTTATCTATCTTATGAACATAACCTCAGTATTCAGCTGGAAAAAGATGCGCTCGCCATTAAGTATAAAGCGCTCACCGACCATTGTGCCGCCGATAGAGATAACAACTGTACAATTCTGGAATCCGAGCTTTCATCGGGAAACTATAACTACGGCAAAATTAAAGTCAGAATTACACCCGCAGGCGTTGAGCAATTTCTAACACTTGCCGGCAACGGTGGAGAAATTACAAGTGAGTCCACCAGTGTGGAGGATCTTTCAACACAAATTTTTGATACCGAAAAACGTATTAAATTATTACAGACCTATCAGACAGATTTACTTGAATTGCAAAAGCAAGCCAAAGCGAATATAGATTCGCTAATTAAGGTCTCCCATGAAATCGCTAGTGTTCAATCACAGCTGGAAGATCTAAGCGGAAACAATCAGGCATTAATGCAGCGGGTAAACATGGATATTATCAATGTTCGATTATCCAGCTATAGCGAGAACTCTTTTTGGCAGCCAATTGCAGATTCACTGGATGACTTCAAGTCAAATCTGGCAGAAGGTATTGCAGGTGCAATTACCGGCATTGCTTACCTTGTCCCTTGGACAATTGTATTGATACTAATGTTTATGATGACGAGATTTTTCTGGCGCAAGCTAAGGGCAAGGCCTTGAGCGAAGAGATAACTGTCGCTTAGCTGGGAAGCAAAAGCAGCTACGCAAAGTAGCTGCTTTTTAATGTTTAGATAAATAAAAAAGACCCGTTCGATGAACGGGTCAGAAGTCTCAGAGAGACAACACGCAAGAGCATTCAATAAAACGGGTTACGCCGATTTTTGTTCCTGTGACTGCGCCATAACGACAGGTAGGAACCAGGTTTCGGCGATATTGAAATGCAGGTTACCGATTTCCAATTGCAACTCATCAATATATTCATGCAAACCGGATTTTAATAATTCATCCAAATCTGCTTCATCCAATTTATGTTGGATACTAACAATAGAAGCCAACACTTTTTCGCTGTTCGGCAATGCCCACAAACATTGCTCCAATTGTTTTAAACAGTGAGAAACGGCGCGCGGGAAATCATCGTTCTGCAGTAAGAAGGTCACTACTGCGCTGGCGTTCACGCGATCGCGCACGTGTTGGCGATACATTTGATAAGCGCTGAGCGAGCGCAATACGCTCATCCACAAAATATTGTCGTAAGGCTCCAGTACCTCGCTGCCACCCGCTGATAAGTGCGGCAACAAATTTACCAAACCCGCATCCACGATGCGTGTACTCATATCGGCGCGTTCAAGATTGCGCCCGATGCGCAGCAAATCATAAGCATTGTTATGGCTCATGCAGCCAGCGAGCAAACCAGAGAATTGCTGCACACTGCTGATCACATGCAGCAAAATAATACTGCGGTCGCGGCGTGAACCTACTTTCTCAACACGGTCACGAATGTAATGGTACAGATCGTTAATTAATTCCCACGCCTCCATCGGCATGGTCTCGCGAGTGATACGCGAATTTTCGCGTGCAAAACTGAGCGAGTTAATTAATGACGCCGGATTTTTTTTATCCGCCAGAATAAAATTGACTACAGTTTTCTCGTCGGCAAGTTGGGTATCGCGCTCAAAATAATTACCCGTACCGCTGATATCAATCAACGAACCCCAACCGACGCGCACACCGGCGGGTAAATCCAGTAATAAATTCGAATTAACGTTCACAAGGCGCGCGATGTTTTCGCTGCGCTCCATATAACGACCTAACCAATAAATTCGTTCAGCTACGCGGGACAACATGACTTAATCCTCCACCACAATCCAGGTATCTTTACTACCGCCACCTTGCGATGAATTCACCACATAGGAACCTTTGCGCATTGCTACGCGCGTTAACCCACCAGGTGTGACACAACTTTCACGCCCCTGCAATACGAACGGACGCAAGTCAATATGACGCGGTTCGGCATTACCGTTGGTGAGAATAGGTGCGGTCGATAAAGAAATTAACGGCTGCGCCATATAGTTACGTGGATCAGCTTTAATGCGCAGCGCAAATTCTTCCAATTCTTTTTTGCTCGCTTGCGGGCCGATGATCATGCCGTAGCCGCCGGATTCGTTCGCCGGTTTCACTACCAACTTGTCGAGATTGGCGAGCACATAATCGCACTGTTTTTTATCGACGCACAAATAACTCGGAACGTTCGGCAAGATGGGTTCTTCACCCAGATAATATTTGATCATGTCGGGCACAAAGGTATAAATCACTTTGTCATCCGCCACGCCGGCACCAGGCGCGTTGGCAAGTGCGACATTGCCTTTCAGCCAAGCGCGCATCAATCCACGCACGCCGAGTACTGAATCCGGATTAAACATGTCCGGATCCAAAAATAAATCATCGATACGACGATAAATAACATCAACGCGTTTCAAGCCGTCAATGCTGCGCATATACACGCAGTCATCACTGTCCACAACCAGATCACTGCCCTCTACCAATTCCACACCCATTTGTTGCGCGAGATAAGAATGTTCGAAGTAGGCTGAGTTATAAATACCGGGGGTGAGTACCACAATTTCCGGGCGTTCTGCTTTACGCGGTGATAAAGACGCGAGCGTATCGAACAGTTGATTAGGGTAATCAGTGACGGGAACGATGTTGTGGTTTTCAAATAATTCCGGGAATACACGCTTGGTGACTTTGCGGTTTTCCAGCATGTAGGAAA
>DQHS01000114.1 GCA_003524365.1 Cellvibrio sp.
GCCTTCCCTGAGTTGGTAAAAGATGGCGGCACCGGCGGCAAGTTCGAGCTGCGCAATGTTCCCAACGATGAGCCGAGCATGAGCCCATTGGCGATCTGGTGTAACGAATCGCAAGAGCGTTATGTATTGGCGATTAATCCGGATGATCTGCCGCGTTTTGAAGCCATCTGCCAACGCGAGCGCGCGGCCTATGCCGTAGTCGGCGAGGCGACTGACGAGAAACATTTGCTGGTTAACGATAAACACTTCGATGCAAAACCAGTTGATCTGCCGATGTCGGTCTTGTTTGGCAAAGCACCAAAAATGCATCGCAGCGCTGACAAACATCAAGCGATAACTAACGCGTTTACCACTGATGGTATTGCATTGAAGGATGCGGCTGAGCGGGTGCTCAAACACCCGGCAGTGGCGAGCAAAAACTTCCTGATCACCATCGGAGACCGCTCGGTAACCGGTATGGTCGCGCGCGATCAAATGGTTGGTCCATGGCAAGTTCCAGTTGCTGATGTTGCGGTCACTACCGTGAGTTACGACAGCACCAAAGGCGAGGCCATGAGTATCGGCGAGCGCACACCGCTGGCGCTGCTCGATGCTCCTGCATCTGGCCGCATGGCGATTGCTGAAGCCATCACCAATATCGCTGCAACCCGCATTGAAAAATTGTCCGACGTAAAACTCTCGGCCAACTGGATGTGCGCTGCTGGCCACAAAGGCGAAGACGAAAAACTCTATCGCACCGTGCAAGCCGTCGGTATGGAACTCTGCCCAGAGCTCGGCATCACCATTCCGGTGGGTAAAGATTCCATGTCCATGCGCACCGCATGGAAAGACGGCAATGAAGATAAAGCCGTTACCGCGCCGCTATCGCTGATTATTTCCGCGTTCGCACCGGTAGTGGATGTTCGCCAAACCCTGACGCCGCAACTCAGAACCGACAAAGGCGATACTGAATTGTTGCTGCTCGATTTGGGCAACGGCAAAAATCGTTTGGGCGGATCAATTCTGGCGCAGGTTTACAATCAACTGGGCGATGTTCCCGCCGATTTGGATTCAGGCGCACAACTCAAAGGCTTCTTTAATGCGATGCAAGCGAGCCTTGCCGCCAATGAATTGCTCGCTTACCACGACCGCAGTGACGGTGGTTTATTTACCACGCTCGCTGAAATGGCGTTTGCCGGACATACAGGTGTTAGCGTCAATCTGGATGGTTTGGGTGCAGATGCGCTGGCTGTTCTGTTTAACGAAGAAGCTGGTGCAGTTGTACAAGTAGCGCGCGCCAATTCTGCTGCAGTACAAGCGCGTTTTGTTGCTGCAGGTGTGAGTGTGAAAGCGATTGGTGGCTTGAATGAAAATGATGCATTGGTGATCGAGCAAGGTGCGAATACCTTGTTCAATCAACCGCGTGCGCAACTGCAATCNNTGCGCCAAATCAGAATTCGACGGCATCTTGAAAACGGATCCGGGCTTGAGCGTAAAACTCAGTTACGACATCAACGAGAATATCGCTGCACCGTTTATTAACACTGGCGTGCGTCCATCCATCGCTGTGTTGCGTGAGCAAGGTGTAAATGGTCACGTAGAAATGGCAGCGGCATTTGATCGTGCGGGCTTCAATGCCGTCGATGTTCACATGAGCGATTTGCTCTCTGGCCGTGTATCGCTGGAAACCTTCAAGGGCTTGGTTGCCTGCGGTGGTTTCTCTTACGGCGATGTACTTGGTGCCGGTGAAGGCTGGTCAAAAACCATTTTGTTTAACAACAAAGTGCGCGATGAATTCGAACGATTCTTCCATCGCGATGACACTTTCAGTTTGGGTGTGTGTAACGGTTGCCAGATGATGGCAAACCTGAAGAATATAATTCCCGGTGCGGATCACTGGCCGCGCTTTGTACGTAATTTATCCGAACAATTTGAGGCGCGTTTTAGCTTGGTTCAAGTGCAGGAATCGCCCTCAGTGTTGTTCAAAGGCATGGCCGGTTCGCATATGCCAGTGGCTGTTGCACACGGTGAAGGTTATGCAGAATTTGCCAATGCCGATGCACTGAAAGTATGTAATGAGAGCGGCACGGTGGCGATGCGTTTTATCGACAACAATCTCAATGCTACCGAAACCTATCCTGCNNTGGAAGCCGGACGATTGGAAAGATGACGGTGCCTGGTTGCGTTTGTTCCGCAACGCGCGGGTGTTTGTGGGTTAATAAGCATTGTGTGCTTGTAACTGACAAAGGAGGCTTCGGCCTCCTTTTTTAGCGAGTGTTTTTGCGCATATCCTAAAGCCGCCTATAAAAAAGCCCCCAACTGAAGCGTCAGTTGGGGGCTTTTGTCTGTACGATTAGGCTTTGCGGATCATACGACGCAAGCTCAAGCTTACCAATGCAATACCCAACAGCAGCAATGGCGCTGGTTCTGGAACCTGAGTGCCAGTGGTTATAGTGCCGGTTTCACTGTACCAAAAATCTGAAACGCCGGCGATTGAATAGCCGAAAGAGCTGAATGCTAATGAGGTTGTATCAAATACCAACCAGAAGTCATCACTACCCCAAGTCACACCATTAATAGCACCTGCGACTCCGCCTGCGATTTGGTAGAAACCATGGTTGTCAAAAGCAACTTCTGATGCATCATAAGTGTGTGCACCAAGCGTCAAATCGATATCAAGTACGTTAAAACCATCAAGGGTGATGCTGCCGGTAATAGTATCCGGGGCTGAGAAGCCGCTTTCGCCAAAAGGACTAAAGTCGGTGGCGGAAAAATCATAAGTGATGGGTTCTGCCGCCGCTGAACCTGCAAACAGAACCAGAGTGAATGCGCATAGCTGACGAATAAACGACTTGTACATAAAGCTTCCTTATTTACCGATGTTACTGTGATAGTTGGATGGTTATAGTGCAGATGTGGTGAGTTTTTGCTCACCAGCAGTGATGAGGCAGAAATGATGCCGTTATTTGTAAATAGCTGTTTTTTATAATAAAAGATTTTTTTATACACATGCCGGTACGCAGAACTGTAAGTTTTTCCGTCAATCCATGTTGTTGGGATGGGTTTACACTTCAGGTATTACTATATGTAGGCTGGCACTGATCAATTGTGATGGGTACAAAATATTACACTCTGGGGTCGTACTGATTAACTACTGAATTTGTTTTTATGCTTCAATGACTTAGATTCATATGGCAGCTTTGTTATGGTCTGCCAATCGCGATGTGTTACAGACTCCAATGAACCCTGAATTACGAACAACGTCTTATAAAAGCGAGCGGCAAGGGCCGAAAAATGCGTCACTGGAAATACAGGTAGGTAATGCTATGAAAACACTGTTGAAACACACCATTTCAAAACTTGCATTGGTGGCGCTGGCTGCCGGCGCGATTGCAAGTTGTTCATTTACTAAACCCCATGAAAAAGATGCTCAACTTAAGGCCGATAAGGCAGGTTTGACGGTAGTAGAGAAAACCCGTTTTGACGGTACTTTTATCGCCAAAGGTGCGGAATTTTCGCAGTATAAAAAATTGTTGGTTGAGCAGTTGGATTTGAGTGATGTCAAAATCCGCAAACCTTCATCTACTAATATAGTCGACGATACACCTTGGGAATTGAATGATAAGGATCGCCGTTATTATCAGGAGCGTTATACCGAAGCCTTGATGAATAATTTGATCGCCGATGGTACCTATTCAACGGCGATGCAAGCGGGAGCCGATGTAATGACGGTATCGGCCAAGGTATTGGAAATAGCGCCGCTTGCCAGCAAAGATGATATGAAAGGCCGCCCGACCCGAATGAAAGTCTATAGTGAAGGTATGGGTACTATGACGCTGGAGATTTCGCTCTATGACTCCATTAGTGGCAAACCCCTTGCGATTATCACTGACCAGCGCGATCTGGGGCGTATTTGGGAAGAGAATAATCGTGTGACCAACAATGTGCAGGTGCGTTTGGCGTTTAACCAATGGCTGAACAATTTGCGTACCGAGTTAGATAAAGCGTCGGGTCGTTAAGCGTTGCAACTGTATTGGGTTTAATTCTGCAAAGTAACATCAACGCAATAAATAAAAAGAGGAAAACCCGCAAAGGTTTTCCTCTTTTTTTTGCCAAAAAATAATCGGTGACTATTTCAAATCGTCGAGATATTTTTCCGCGTCTAGCGCAGCCATACAGCCAGAGCCAGATGAGGTAATTGCTTGACGGTAAATGTGGTCTGCCACATCGCCCGCTGCAAATACACCTTCAATACTGGTTTGGGTGGCGTTGCCTTCCAAACCGCTTTTCACTTTGATGTAGCCGTCTTTCATGGTCAGTTGACCTTCAAAAATATCGGTATTGGGTTTGTGGCCAATCGCGATAAATACGCCGGCAACATCAATCTCTTGGGTCGCGCCATCTTGCGTACTTTTCAGGCGCAGGCCGTTAACACCTGAATCGTTACCGAGAACTTCATCCAACTGGTGATTCCAGATCACTTTGATATTACCGGTGGCCACTTTTGCCATCAGTTTATCTTGCAAAATCTTTTCTGATTTCAACTTATCACGGCGGTGAATCAAGGTGACTTCGCTAGCGATATTAGACAAATACAATGCTTCTTCAACAGCTGTATTACCGCCGCCAACAACAGCAACTTTTTGATCGCGATAAAAGAAACCATCACAGGTAGCACAAGCGCTCACGCCTTTGCCCATAAACGCTTCTTCCGATGGCAGGCCTAAATATTGCGCCGATGCACCGGTAGAAATAATCAGCGCATCACAAGTGTAAGTGTTAGAACCAATCAGTTTGAACGGACGCTCGGTCAACACAGTTTCATGAATGTGATCAAAAATAATCTGGGTATCAAAACGCTCGGCGTGCTCTTGCATTTGCACCATCAAATCAGGACCTTGCAAATCGTGTACGCCACCGGGCCAGTTTTCTACTTCAGTGGTAGTGGTTAACTGACCACCTTGTTGCATACCCGTGATCACCACAGGTTTGAGATTGGCGCGCGCAGCGTAAATAGCAGCGGTATAACCCGCAGGGCCGGAGCCGAGAATAATCAGGCGATGATGTTGTACTTCACTCATAGGAGATCCTTGAACTTGATGCAATAAATAAGGTTGTTGCAAAAGGGGTGGTGTCGATGTGGGGGCATGATAGGCGAATCACAATAGCCATGCAAAATTGTATGGCTCAATGCGCAGCATTGGGTTTGGCTATGTGCCTGCTTATTGAACGATGCCAATAGCACCTGAGGCTATTAGCCCGCTTTGGCGCCGAGGGTGGATAGACGCTTACCCCATTCCTGCGCGTTATGGCTCTGTAATAATTGCTCGAACGCCAAGGGTGACAGGGGTTTGGAGAATAAATAACCCTGTAACAAATCGGCACCATAGTCGCGGCAGATACGCGCCTGTTCGCGGGTTTCCACTCCCTCAACTACCACGGTTAAATCCAGGCTTTTGGCGAAGACAATCATAGCGCGCAGGATGCGGCAATCGGCGGCGTTATCGGGAACTCCCTGAACAAATTTCCGATCAATTTTGAGTGTGCTCGCCGGTAATTCTTTCAGATAAGCCATTGATGAGTAGCCAGTACCAAAATCATCGACGGCAATGTCTACACCGTAATCCCGGATTTTTTTCAGGCTCTGTGCCGTGCGTTCCAGATTCTCAATCAACACCGACTCCGTGATTTCCAAACTCACGCAGCAGCCCGGTACACCGGTACTAACAAGGTCATCAATAATGCTCTGATATAAATCGTCGTCGGTGAGCAACTGGGCGCAGACGTTAAATTTCATATTGAAATCGTCGTTCACTAAACCTTGCTTGCGCCAATTGGCTAATTGTTGGCAGGCGTTAAAGCGGCTTCTGGAGTCTATCTCGCTGATCAAGCCAATCTCTTCGGCGAGTGTAATAAATTCGCTCGGCGGCAAAATGCCGCGCTCGGGGTGATCCCAGCGGACTAAACCTTCCGCACCGCAAATTTCAAAGGTTTGTGCATCTACGATAGGTTGATAAAACAAAATAAAATGATCGGTTGGAATGAGTGCGCGCAATTCTTTTTCAAGGCGCAGTCGCTCTTGCAGTTGTGCTTGCATGAGTGAGGAGAAAAATTGGAAATTATTGCGGCCATCCTGCTTCGCGCGATACATCGCCATATCAGCCGCTTTCAATAAATCGCTCGCGTTTTCACCGGCGTCCGGGTAAGCGGCAATGCCGATACTGGTTGAAATAGATTGTTCACCACTTCCTATCAAAATAGGGCGACGCAAATCATCGAGAATACGTTGTGCAAGTTGGCTAATGGATTCCTGTGAATCAAAATTATGTGCAAGGATTGCAAATTCATCGCCCCCGAGGCGGCAGACAATATCACCGGCGCGCACAACGTGGATCAAGCGTTGTGCAACTTCTTTTAACACTTGATCGCCAATCACATGACCGAGGCCATCGTTAATAAATTTAAAATTATCAAGATCGAGAAATAAAAGCGCGAGTTGTTCGTTATGGCGTTTGGCCCGCTGGATAGCAGCGCGCAAACTTTCATCAAAATAGTAGCGATTGGCGAGGCCGGTGAGCGAATCATTTTCGGCGAGTGAGCGTAAACGCTGATGACTTTCCTGCAGTTGCCGCTCCAATAAATGTCGCGCACGTGCGTGGGTGATAGCGCGGGTTAAGTGTTTATGGGCGATTTCGGATTTGAACAATACATCTTGCGCGCCTGCTTCAATAAATTCGCGCTCAAGATCATCATCAGCGCTGGCGCCAGTAAGAATAATAATAGCCGCATGGTGATGTGGATGTTTGGCGAGTAGTTGCAATACTTCCATGCCATCAATATCGGGTAGGCGATAGTCGAGTAACACTGCATCAAAATCGTTGCTGTCGAACTGTGCGAGGCCTTCGCTCGCCGAACAAGCCTGGGCGATGGTGATATCCCATTCGGTTTTCTTAAATGTGCGAATAATCGCTTGTCGGTCAAGC
The DNA here is from genome assembly GCA_003524365.1 of Cellvibrio sp. Taxonomy (GTDB): domain Bacteria; phylum Pseudomonadota; class Gammaproteobacteria; order Pseudomonadales; family Cellvibrionaceae; genus Cellvibrio. Next base: position 6,963 of record DQHS01000114.1, read on the forward strand.
TCGTTGTCGTCAATGAGTAACAGCTTCATGCAGGATACCTCTCCACCTAAATGTGCTTGTCCAACGTAAATTATTTTTCGTTAATAGGTAATTCAATTACTCGCCAATAATGGTCCAGCAAACTCACTACTTGCATAAAATCGCTGTCCATTCGCTGCTTTAGTAAATAACCCGCGACATGCTCGCGGTAGGCAGCGATGATGTCCTCATCTGACTTGGATGTCGTCAACACAAATACCACGGCGTGGGTTAACTCCGGGTCGGCGCGCAGCTCTTCCAGAAACTCCAGCCCGTTCATGCGCGGCATATTGATATCTAGCAAGATAATATAAGGGCTGGGTATTTCGCCATTACGCAATATTTCAAGCGCTTCCAAACCGTCTTTGGCGCGGTAGAGTGGGTTAAGCAATTTAAGCTTATGCAGTGCCCTTCTTAGAGCAGTTGCATCTATATCATCGTCATCGATGATCAGCAGGCTGACAGTTTTGAAGTCCTGGTTGCCGGGCGGGTGAATTTTTTCAATCATGATCCTGCTTCCCTTTGATGGTGTGCGGCCAAGTGAAGGTAAAGCGGCAGCCGCGTCCGTTTGAGTGCACGCTGATCTTGCCGCCGTAGGTTTCCACAATTTTTTTAATCAGAGCCAGCCCCATGCCGCTGCCTTCCATTTCGTCGCGTGGTTTCAGGGTTTGGAACATGCCAAAAACACGTTCTTGAAACTTGGCAGGAATGCCGGGGCCATCGTCGATTACGCTAACTTCATAAAAATTATTATTTAGGCGTCGGGCTTCAATACGGATAATGCCTTCGTCAGAGTCATGATGTTTGATTGCGTTCGAGAATAGGTTGCGCAGGATTTGCTCGAAGGGCGTGCTCAGGCTATCGAATACCGGCAAGTTATCGCCCAGTTCCAAACGAAGGCCCGCTTTGGTGTTTTGAATATCAAATAACTCTCTTGCCATATGCGCCACATCAATACGAGAAATGTTGCCATCGGTTTTGCCAGCGCGATAAAAAATCAACATGTCATCAAGTAGTTTTTCCATACGTAGAATACGATTGCGCAGCATCTGGGTGTGTTTCGCCACTTCTGCAAATTCTTTCTCCTCCAAGTCTTCATCAATCCAGCTGGATAACTGGGCAATACCGCGCAGTGGTGATTTCAAATCGTGAGAGGCGACGTAGGCAAAGGTTTCTAATTCTTTATTGGTGAGCGCGAGCTGGCGATTGGATTGTTCCAGTTCGTGTTGATGTTGCTCCAGAATCTGCGCGTTTTTTTTTCGTTCATCTACATACTGGGAAAAAACGGTGAGGGTTTTTGCCATATCGCCAATTTCATGCGGATGATCGTGAAAGGGAATGGCAACGTCTGAATTGCCCTCAGCGATTGCCTGCATAGCAGTGCGGATTTTTTGCAGTTGCCAGTTTAGGCTGCGGGTGATTAATCCGGATACCAATATGCCCATCATTAAAAACCCACTTATGACAACCAACATCAAGTTGCCGGCATGGTTTTTGGTGTCCACTGCATCTGCATTCAGCTGTTGCATTTGTTTCTGGGCAAGCTGGAGTATTTCGTCACACAAGGCCTCCAGTACAAACGCCTTTTCCTGGCTTTGTGTTAGCGCGATCTGTTGATAGGTTTCTGTGTCACCTGCTTGAAGCTGTTTATGAGTATGCACAATCAGTTGTTGCCATTGATTGAACTCATCGATGAGTGTAGCGACGTAATTCCCGCTGCTTGGGTCGAGCTGGATCACTGCTATTTCGCGCTGCAAGTTAACGCCTGTTTGTTCAAGCAGCTGCGGAATATTGTGCTCTTCGGCAAGCGATGGGCTGACCGCAACATCTTTGATAGCGCGGTTAAGTCGGCTTACATAGCCCTTTATTCGCAGTGCCGCATTGTTGGTTTGCAAAGGGCCTTGGTAAAGCTTTTGTGAAATCGCGGCCACACTGTTTATTTGCAATAAGCCAATTGAACCAATGCCAATAAATAACAAACTCATAAAAATAAAACCGGTGGTGAGCCGGCTAAAAAAATTCAACCGATTAAACGCCTGTATTGCCGCTGAGTAGCGCAAACTTAACATGGCACCTGCAAAAGCAAATAACCCCGCAGCAGTTTGCGGAGCCATTTTGATACCCAGCCAGGTAAAGGTAGGGAATATGCCAAAACCTTGGCCAATTACCGCCGCCAGCGCGATAAAAATGATCATCAGGCATATCAAGCTGGAGACAACGGTGAAATTGCCTTGGGTATATCGCGCGCACAAGAGCGCCAGACTCGCGAGTAAGAGTGTTGAACTGGTAGCGGGGGAAATCGGTTGGCTGCGCACCGGTGGTTCAGCGAGAAAAATGACAAACCAGTTGGTGGTATCTATATCAACGCCAGCGATTAAATCGAGCAATGTTAGTATCGCTATCGCCAACAGGATGCTGCTGCAGGCGACCAGCAAAAGATGTTTGGACGCGATGATGGAAATTAGCCCGAATCCGCAAGCAATAAAGGCGATGGCGGTGTTGTAGGCCATTAGTGTGGCGTAGGGGTAAATTGCCGCGAACAATTTCGGCGCGTGCCAACTGAGCAGAACACAGCTGCCGGTTAGCAGCAGCAGTGCGGCAACAATAATGGATGCTAAATAGCGGTTATTGCTGATCGTAAAAATACTGTGCATATCTCGTTCAATCCATATCTCCTGAGAATTATTTCTCCCGCATGATCACACAGCCTGGGAAAGGCACTATTCAGCTCTGATTGTAGATGAGCAATTGATAAATACTCTTAAAAACCTTCCTGTTGAAGCAAATAATTAGTTGTTGCTGTTATTTATAATGATGCGTAATAACGAAGATGCGTAACAATTNNGAATCACCGTGTATTCGTAATTGTTGCCTGAACGATGACGACATTTGTGTAGGCTGCTATCGCAGTTTGGCTGAGATCACTCGCTGGAGTCAGGCCGATGATGCAGTAAAAGTACAAATACTGGCGGCGGCTGATACGCGCCGCGTGTTGCAGCAAGCGCGTAAGGGGCAATCCGGACCGCTAGGAAAATAATCGACTGGCACAATATTCACCCTTGCTTTATCCTGCGCCGCAGA
>DQHS01000152.1 GCA_003524365.1 Cellvibrio sp.
CCAATTCACCCCCCGAGGATATTTCCGAAAAAGCAATGTGCATTTACGATTTGTTGAGTTTGTCGATGGATGCTGGACATACGGTACAGGCGGGGACGCCGATGACCGTAAAAAGCAAGGGCGCTCCGTTTCCCCCGCTGCTGCGGCCCGAGGCGGAGCGCCTCCTTGTCTTCTGCATGTTGCTTTTTCGGAAATATCCTCGGGGGTGAATTCGCGCGGCACGCGCGAAGAGGGGGCAGACGGCCCCCTCCCTCCGCCGGCGGCGTCCCTGCCGTTCAGCTTCCCCGCGGCTTGGCCCGCAGCGTCGGTTCGGCCAGCGTCGGGTCCTCGGGCCAGGGGTGGCGCGGGTAGCGGCCGCGCATTTCTTTGCGTACCTCGGGGTAAGCCTGCTGCCAAAACGTTTGCAGGCTAGTGGTGATAGCGAGCGGACTGCCATTAGGTGAAAGGAGATGAATTTTTAGCGGAATTTTTCCTGAAGCAAGCTGAAGTTGTTCGCAGCCAAAAAATTCTTGCAGTTTTGCAGAGATTTGTGCGCTGCCGTCGCTTGAAAAATCGACGCTGACACTGCGGCCGCTGGGCAAATCGATTTTACTTGGCAGTAACTGTGCAATTTTTTGGCAGTGATCAAAGCCTAAATAAAATTCCAGCGCCTCCTGCAGCGGCAACTGATCCAAACGCGTTGATTCATTTAAAAAGGGCAATAGCCATTGGTGTAAATTGCGCACCAGAGTTCCATCATCCAACGCAGGTAATTCACATAGGTTGTGTGCAGTAACTAAGCGTGCTCGCTCTAATAACGCGCGCGCTTTATCGCTCCATGTAAGCTGATCAAAACCTTTCTCCGCAATAATATCGCGGATATGCTCAAGTAATTTTTGCGCAATTTCGCCGGCAGGAATGATTTGCCAGCTTTCATCAATCACCGCACCCCCCATCGACCAACGCGTATGCTCTTGCCAACGTTGCTGTTTAAACACCAGTGCGGTTTGTGCTTGACTCAGTTGTCGCTGTTGCTCTGCATTTAATTGCAGTGCGATGCCGACACCGGAATGACTTTTGGGTTTGGTATTAATCAATGGAAAAACTGCCCATTGTGATTCCAACTTTCCTTGCGACTCAACACTCATGCCGGAATTCAAACGGTAACGACCCGAGTCTTGTTTAAATCCGATGCGATCATTAAATGCGCGTGCAAGCAGTAATGGATCTAATGCAGCGGCATTTTTTTGCAGCGATAAGACTCCCAACCAACGCTTCTGTTGCTGCTGCCATTGACGGTTGCGCGTCAGCTCGCGCGCCGCATCATCCAACACCGCAGAAAAATCCTGCTCTGCTGTCATTTCAAAATGCAGTGCGAGTGACAAAAAGAGTGCAGTCTCACTAATATTTTTTTCATGGAGCAATAAAAATGCAGCAATACGCGGATGAGTTCCAAGTGCACTGACGGATTTTCCGCTCGCCGTAATCTGCTCTTTTACATCAAGCAGCTGCATTTTTTGTAATTGCTGTACAGCAAAATTCAGCGCGAGTTTATTCGGCGCTTCCAACCATGGCAGCGAATCAGAAGGGCTACCCCAGTGAGCAATACGCAGAGCTAGTGGCAAATAATCCGTCGCGCGAATTTCTGGTAAATCAGCGGCCGCCAGTGGTTGGTCTTGCGACCAGAGGCGAATGCAATGCCCAGCCTGTACACGCCCTGCACGACCACGACGCTGTTCAGCGCTGGCCATACTGATACGTGTGGTACGCAAGCGTGTAATACTCGTGCGCTGCTCGTAATCGGCGCGACGTGCTAGCCCTGAATCAATAACAAGAGTGACGTCGGCAATCGTCAATGATGTCTCGGCAATATTCGTCGCCAGAATTAAACGCGGCCCTTGGGCCGGATCTAATGCGGCCGATTGTTCATTGGAGGGAACGCGGCTGTGCAAACGAAAGATTTTTTGCCCAACAAACTTTTGTGCAATTAAACCGGCGCAATTTTCTATCTCCCGCCAACCGGGTAAAAATACCACCACCGTAGTGTTTTGCCATTGAGGATATGCAAGTAGCGCGCGCAGTAATTGCTCCTCTACTTTTTCAGCATAAGCGTTGGGATTTTGTTTGGCTGGTTGGTATTGCGTACTAACTGGAAAACACCGTCCGGGTGCAAATAAACGATTGGTAATTTGCTGCTGCAATGCAGGATCAGGCGTTGCACTCATCAACACCAACTGCAAATCGTCGCGCAGAATTTGCACTTCTTGCAAAAATGCCCACGCCATATCCTGATTGACGCTGCGCTCGTGAATCTCATCCAGCATTACGCAGGCAACGCCGTCGAGTGTGGAATTTTGTAATAAATGCTGCAATAAAATACCGGGGGTCATTAATACCAAACGTGTATCGGCACTCATACGCGAATCATAAGGTACTTGATAACCCACCTGCTGCCCGGGTGTTTCGCCCAGTAAATGGGCGAGCCGCTGCGCCAGCGCTTGCGCTGCCAATAAACGCGGCTGCACCAACCAAACTTGCTGGGCTGCAGGCGCTTGCGCCAACACCCACAGTGGTGCGAGTGTGGACTTACCAGCGCCTGGCTCTGCCTCTAACAGTAGCGGTGTATTAGCCAGTGCAGCAATAAAATCGTCGTGTAGCGCACTGAGTGGTAAATCGGGCAACAGCATGAAAAATCCAGATGTAAAATTATTAATCGAATTGATGGGTCAATTTAATACCGGCAGAAAAATTACGCCCCAACGCCGATTCAAACGCGCGCCCATTTGTTTGATTGACGATAACCGAACCCACGTAGTTTTCATCGCTAAGGTTGGCCAGTTTCAACCACCAATCGAATTGCACCGACGAAACGGGAAAAGTGCCCCGTGCGCCGACGTCAAACGTGTAGTAATCCGGTGCGTAAACCTGATTGCTATCGGCGATATAAATGCGCGAGCGCTGCTGCGCAACCAGATCCAACTGCAACACATCGTTTGTAAACGGAAGCCATTGTACACCTAGCTGATATTGCTCGCGCGCCACACCGGGCAATTGGTTGCCGCTCCATTGACCGGCAGAATAAATGGCATCGAGCGATTGAATGGCCAGCTGCACACGCACATTGGAATTAACGACATAACGGCCAAATAATTCGATTCCTTCGCGTTCGGTTTCAGCGGCGTTACGAAAGGTCGTGCGCCCTCCCACTGATTGATCCACGACAATTTCATTTTCAGTATCGATAGAAAACTGGGTCAATGTCAGCTCAAGTGTTTCATCGGGATGATAACCAATACCCCACTCGTGTTGGCGGTTAGTGGCTGCAGCCAATTCCGTATTCAAACCTGTTGCGCCGGTTTTGTAAGCCATTTCGGTGAGTGTGGGAGTTTCATAGCCGCGCCCGCTGCTGGCAAATAATCCCCATGCCGAGGTGACTGCATAGTTCCCGCCGATTGCAAAAGAATCTTCACTGTAATCGCGCGAACCTGAGTCGTCGGGATTGCCGGCAACAATAAACTTGTCGTCTACCTCGAAATCCAAATCAGTCTGGCGCACACCGGTGTAGAGCATTAATTTTTCGCTAGGGATTGATATGGATTAATGAATAGATATCGCGACTTTTGACTTCACCAGTTTCATCGCGGCGCAGATCACCGGCAATACCAAAATCATTCACATAGCCACGGCGATCATCTTGCATCTGTGCTAATTCCGCACCGAGACTGATTTCCGCGGGCCAACTAAAAAAACTCAAGCTGCGCGTGATAGTGCCATTGATACCGGAAAAATCCCGTTGCAAATCTATTACACCGCCGCTGCCAGAAATTGCATCGCCCGCAAATCCTAAATATTGGGTAATCGCGCGCTCACCCTGCCAAAGACCGGTTTGCCAACGGGTTTCACCGGTATTGTCACGCAGACTGATTGAGGTTTGCTGATGCTCAATCGTTTTGCGTGTGTCGTAAGTCTCTGCAGCGGAGTTCGCTTGCCATGGATCATCGCGCCATTGCTCGGGTGTTAAACCAAGCGGGTCTTGCAGCAGCGGATCATCGCTGTAATCGTGTTTAACAATTACATCGAAATTATTTTCTGTGGTGTAAAACAATTGCACGCCGGCCTGCTGTCGCTCGGCACTGGAATGTGGGCGCTCCCCGTCGATATCGGTATTGGCAAATTGCGCGCGCATGGCAAGATCTTCGCTGCGCCATTCACCGTTCAGTGTTTGACGTGTAAGGCCAGGATCACCGGCGATTAAACCTGCGCTGATGTTACTCGCTTCCGGCACGGCAGTTTGCAAGGCAACCACACCGCCCGCACCATTGCCATAAAGCGCCGCGATTGGCCCGCGTAATACTTGCACGCTGGCGATATTGTCGAGCATCACACTCGCCAACTGTCCTTGTCCGTCGGGCGTCGACATGGGGATGCCGTCTACTTGCAGATCAATTCCCCGCACGCCAAAGGCGGAGCGAGCGCCAAAGCCGCGCAGACTGATGCGTGTATCCTGTGCGTAGTTGGTGCGCGAATCCACTTGCACACCCGGGATGATTTGCAGTAATTCAGCGGGATCAAGTCGCGCACCGACGGCGAAATCATCCGCGGTTTTTATCAGTACTTGCTGGCTCAACTCGGATGACGCGGAGCGCTCACCCGATACAATCAACGTCTCCAACACTTCTGGCGCCATTTGCGCATGCAATGCATCTGTCTGCGCAGCAAGCATTGCGCCTACTAATAATGAAACCCTATTTTTACGCGAATAAATCATAAGTCTCCGATGTGCGTGATCTTGCTGCGTTGCGCAGCGCTAAGGTGCGCCATTCTGCGGAAAACGCGACGAACTCACATTAAGTAAAACGATTTTTTACATCGGCCAACCACAAGCTGCTATTTGGCGAACAGCTTCTATACTGAAAGAGGTGAACATCAGGATGATTTTATGCCACAAGAATTCCGCAACCAGCTTGAGCGGCTGCGCCAGCAGTTTGCCGCAAGCTTGCCCGAGCGGGCGCGTCGTCTGGAAGAAATCTGGAGCCACTTGCGCCACCTTAATTGGAGCGAGCAAGGTATCGCCACGCTGCAACAATTTGCGCACAAACTTATCGAGGCTGGCACCAGCTTTGGTTTTCCCGAGTTGCGCCACGCCGCGCAACAATTGGAAAACTTCATCACTGACCTGAATGAATTGGGGCGCAGTTTTGGCGGGCTGGAATATGCGCAGCTTGAAGATCACATCAAACACCTGAGCCAAATAATGGCCGCTACCGCGAACGGCACGGCGCGCCAGGACACCCTCACTCACGCTATTGCCCCCAACAACTATCCAGAGGCACAGGGTAAAACGATTTTTTTAGTTGACCCAGACCAGGTGCTGGCTGCGCTCTGTACCGCCTACCTACGCAAAGCCGGATTCGCGGTGGAGTATTTTGATAACCCGCAATCCTGTATGCAGCGGCTGTATCTGGATTCACCCGCCGCAATTCTGATAGACCCCGACTTTGAGCGCTCGGGTTTGCAGGCGTTAGGTAGCCTGCATCAGATCAAAGCGCTGCTTACCCAGGATACGCCCATTATCCTGATGTCCGGCCGCACCGACGTAAATGCCAAATTGCGCTCATTGCGTGCGGGCAGTAGCGACTATCTGATCAAACCACTCGACTTCAATTTTTTGGTGGAGAAGTTGGTGCAGATCATCACCCAACACACCAAAACCCGGCGGGTGATGATTGTCGACGACGACCCGGCGATGACCAGCCTGCAAGCGGAAATTTTGCGCTACGCCGGAATGGAAGTACTCTGCCTGAACCAGCCGCTGCACAGCTTGCAGCGCGCCGCAAAGTTCAAACCTGATCTGGTGATTCTGGATATGCATATGCCTGATATTAACGGCATGGAACTGGCGGTGCTGTTGCGGCAAGATCCGGAATTTTTATTGCTACCGATTATTTTTGTCACCGCCGATACCGATACCAATCTGCATAAAAGTATCAAAGCGCTCGGCGTGAATGCGCTGTTGACCAAACCCTTTGAGGTCACTGAACTCATCAGCGTATGCGAGCAAGCACTGGCCGATACTTCTGCGCTCAAGAATCGCGTGGCGCGCGTAACGCGTCACACCCAGCAGCCACAGCAAATCAATCGCAGCTATTTTTTTGCCGCGCTGGAAGACGAGCTTCACCACAACAGCTTGGGCAACCAAAACAGCGCTCTCTATTACTTCAGCATCGATAAACTTGATGAACTGACCCACCAGCTGGGTCAAGTTGAGCTAAACGACTTGCACGATCAATTTTGTCGCCGCCTGAGCGAAACCGTCGGCAGTGATGAGCAGTGGACAGATTTATCCAACCTCGTCGCCTGTGTACTGGCAGGCAAGCGCAGCGCCGAATTTCATCGCCAACGCGGCGAGCAATTCACCAAACACTTGAGCAGCCAGCCCTACGCACTCAAGGGCAAATCACTCAGCTTGCAAATCAAACTGGGCATAGCACCGTTAAATGCTGCACTGGGCACAGCCAACAATGCACTCCTGCGCGCCGAGCAGGCGTTTGAAGCGTCTCTTGGCGGCGCTAACCCGAACAGCAGCGGCGCAACGCCGCAGAATGATTTGCAACCAGGATGCGATAAACCCCCGCCTGACTTTTCCCATATCGTGTTTAGTCGCGATTTGACTCTCGCCTTCCAACCGATTATCAGTTTGGAAGACGCACAGATTGAGCATTTTTCTGTACTCACCCGCCTGCGCGGCGAAGAAGATGGTGAACCTATTCCGGCAGGACAATTTTTAAACCGGCTCACCCAGCCGGGCAGACGTCTGGAGTTGGATCGCTGGGTATTGCAGCAGGCAGTGAGCGCGATTGCCGAAAACAGTGATACCCGCGAACAGGCGACCTTGTTTATTCACTTGGCCGAAGAGACTTTACAGCAGAGCAGTTTTTTTTCCTTTGCCGCCAATGTGCTGCGCTCATCGCGCTTGCGGGGCGAGGAGCGGCTGGTGTTTATGTTGGAGGAAAATTGGATTCTCAATCACTTCCATCAAGCAAGTGAAATCGCCAAGGCCTTGCGCGATATTCACTGCGGCATCTGCGTTACCCGCGCGGGCGAGAATGAACAAATACTGACACTGATGGACGATCTTGCGCTCAACTATATGCGCCTTTCACCCAAGCTCACGAGTGAGGGCGCGAACCCCAAACTGCTGGAGCGATTAATCGCAGCGGCCACCAAGCGCAATATCAAGGTTATCGCCACCCAGATCGAAAACTCGCACAACCTCTCCAGCTTATGGATGCAGGGTGTGCGTTTGTTTGAAGGCTTTTTCATCCAGCCACCTGATACCGGTTTCCATCTGCAAAACGACATTATTTTTGCCAAGGAATTTGTACAGGGTAACCGCTTCAGTTCATCGCAATAAGTACAGTAACAGGCGTAAAACCTGTCCAAATTTGCCAATAATCGCAATAGCTTATATATTTGCCGTCTGTTTTTGCCGCGTGCAAGTTGATTTACAACTATGTCCCATCTGCCGCAAGTGCTGATGTCGCGAAAAAAGCTTTGATAAAGCGCCCCCCTGATCAATTATTCGCTGGCCCGTCACTGACTGGCTTTGGCGAATTGTTTTTTTCACGCACTACACATTTATTACTAACGCTACGGCGTTGTTTTTTTGGAGAACACCATGTCCACGCTCATGAATACTTACGGCACCAGAACCCTGACCCTCACCAAGGGCGAGGGCAGCCGAGTATGGGATGACAGTGGCAAATCCTATCTGGATGCAATCAGCGGCATCGCCGTGTGCGGCCTTGGCCATTCACACCCGGCGCTAACCAAAGCCCTGTCTGAGCAAGCGGCGACCCTGTTGCACGTCTCCAATTTATACAATATTCCCCAGCAGCAGCGTTTGGCTGATCTGCTGATTCAGGTTTCCGGTATGGAAAAGGTGTTCTTTTCCAACTCCGGTGCCGAAGCCAATGAAGCGGCGATCAAAATCGCGCGCAAATACGGCAACGACAAAGGCGTGAAGAATCCATCTATTATCGTCATGGCCAACAGTTTCCACGGCCGGACGCTCGCGACCCTGAGCGCCACTGGCAACGCCAAAGTGCAAATCGGTTTTGAGCCATTGGTAGAAGGCTTTATCCGCGTACCCTACGACGATGTTGCAGCCGTAAAATCCGCCCTTGCCGATCACAACAATATCGTCGCGATTCTGGTTGAGCCCGTACAAGGTGAAGGCGGTGTGCGGGTTCCTGCTGCCGATTATCTGAACCAACTGCGCGCTATCGCCGACCAACACGAGCTGTTGTTGATGCTGGATGAAATCCAGACTGGCAATGGCCGGACCGGTACCTATTTCGCTTACCAGCACAATGGCCTGCTGCCCGATGTCGTCACCACCGCAAAAGGTTTGGGCAACGGCATGCCGATGGGTGCCTGCCTCGCTCGCGGTAAAGCAGCAGAGGTTCTGCAACCGGGCAATCATGGCACCACCTTTGGTGGCAACCCACTCGCCTGTAGCGCTGGCATTGCGGTGATCGAAACCCTGCAATCATCCAACTTGATTGCACGCGTAAAAGTGCTGGGCGATAAATTGTTGGCTGATTTCAAAACCGCGCTGGCGAGCAACCCTAAAGTGGTTGATATCCGTGGTAAAGGTTTGATGATCGGTATCGAGCTCAACGCACCCGCACCTGATCTGGTGCAAAAAGGTCGCGATTTGGGAATCCTGATTAATGTCACCGCCGCCAACACCATTCGTCTGCTGCCGACGTTTATTCTCACCGATGCCGAAGCCGATGAGCTGGTCAGCAAAGTGGTACAACTGGTCAACGAGTTTTAACCAATTAGTTAATGAGTTTTAAACAGGCGCGCGCATAAGGCGCGCGCTGCAATAAAAGAGCAATGATTATGGTTCCCCCAAAGGCACCGAGACATTTCCTAACCCTCGCCGATATTAACCGCGCCGAACTGCAACAAATTATTGCGCGCGCCATCGAACTCAAAGCCATGTTGCGCCAGGGCACTGCCCCCGAGCCTTTTAACAACAAAGTGCTGGCGATGATTTTTGAGAAGAACTCCACCCGCACCCGCGTCTCTTTTGAGTCAGGTGTTGCCAAACTCGGTGGCCACGCGATTTTTTTGTCCACCAAGGATTCGCAACTGGGTCGCGGAGAACCTATCGAAGATGCCGCACGCTGTATCGCCAGCATGGTCGATATGGTGATGATCCGCACCTTCGGCCACGATACGGTTGAACGTTTTGCCGAGTACTCACGCGTGCCGGTGATCAACGGTCTGACTGACGAATATCACCCCTGCCAGTTACTGGCCGACATCCAAACCTATGTTGAAAAACGCGGCTCACTCGCGGGCAAAACTGTGGCTTGGGTAGGCGATGGCAACAACATGTGCAATACCTATATTCAAGCGGCCGAGCTGTGCGACTTTGAATTGCGCATCGCTACCCCGAAAGGGTTTGAGCCGGAGGATGAATTCGTCACTCCGTATCAACATCGCGTCAGTCTGAGTAATGACCCGCGCGCCGCTGTCGCCGGTGCCGATTTGGTCGTCACGGACACTTGGGCGTCTATGGGCCAGGAAGATGAAAAGAAACAGCGCGAGAAAATCTTTAGTGGTTATCAGGTGAACAAAGACTTGATGAGCCTCGCCAAAGCCGATGCCCTCTTTATGCACTGCTTGCCCGCCTATCGCGGTAAAGAAGTCTCGGCCGAAATCCTCGATGCGCCCGATGCCGTCGTCTGGGAAGAAGCCGAAAACCGCATGCATGCGCAAAATGCGCTAATGGAATTCCTGTTTAATCAGTAATTTCCGGTGCAGTAGCCGCTAGCTAGAGCAAAAAAACCCGCTAATTTTTAGGAATTAGCGGGTTTTTTATTAATTGGCACCCCAATTTACATTCGAAAATAATTATTGTTCCTGCATACGTATTCAAACTATTTATCCAAACCATTTGCCGTATTCTGATGTTGGAAGTTGTTGTAGCACGCCCCGGCATGCTTACAAACCTAATAAAGATAATCATCAAAACTTCGGTAACTCAAAATGAAAACACTCCCCAAACTTTTGTTTGCTTTTTTGCTATACCCGTTAATTTCCTCACCCGTTATTGCACAAACAACCTTTGTCCATTTGTTCGAATGGAAGTGGAATGATATTGCGTCTGAATGCGAAACCTTTCTAGGTCCGAAGGGTTATGCAGCAGTACAAGTATCACCTCCGCAAAAATCCGTTTCCGGAAGTTTTTGGTGGACACGCTATCAACCCGTGAGTTATGCCATTGAAGGTCGCTCGGGTACACGCGCAGAATTTGCCAGCATGGTTGCGCGCTGTAAGGCAGTTGGTGTCGATATTTATGTCGATGCAGTCATCAATCACATGTCTGCAGGCAACCGCAACTTTCCGGAAGTGCCATACAGTGTTCATGATTTCAATACCTGCACCGGCAATATTGATTACACCAATGCATGGCAGGTGCAAAATTGCGATCTAGTGGGATTAAATGATTTAAAAACCGGATCCAATTATGTGCGCGAAAAAATCGCAGCCTATCTGAATGATTTATCGAGCATGGGGGTAGCAGGTTTTCGTATCGATGCCGCCAAACATATGCCCAGTGGCGATGTTGCGAATATTGTCAGCCGTTTAAATGGCAACCCCTATATTTTCCAGGAAGTAATCGGTGCAGCTAACGAACCTATCACTCCCGCCCAATATACTTATATTGGCGATGTCACCGAATTTAATTTCACCAATACGATTGGCACTTACTTCAAAGGCCGCGCTCCGCTAAAAGATTTGCGTAATATCNNGTATGGGGCGGCTGGCTGGCAAGCAGTGACGCAGTGACTTTTGTCGCCAATCACGATAACCAACGGCAAAACACCAGTAACACTGTCACGCACAAAGATGGTATGAACGTGAATAATATTGCTCACGTTTTTACACTCGCTTTTCCTTATGGCTACCCTAAAGTTATGTCCAGTTACGACTGGAATGATCACGACCAGGGCCCTCCAGCCAGTGCAGCAAGTAATTGCAATAATGGTTGGCTGTGTGAACATCGCAATCGTGCAATTGCCAATATGGTTGGCTTTCGCAACGCCACTAAAAACGCATTTTATTTATCCAACTGGTGGGATAACGGCAGTAATCAAATTGCATTTGGGCGCGGCAGTCTCGGTTTTGTAGTGATCAATGGTCAAAACAACAACATGAGCGTTACGCTACAAACCGGTTTGGCTGCAGGCAGTTATTGCGATGTAGTGAATGGCGATTTTGTTAACGGTACTTGTACCGGCCCCAGCATTACGGTTGCAGCCGATGGCACAGCAACGTTTACTGTCGCAACAAAAAGTGCATCAGCAATTCATGTGCAAGCAAAAAATGGCGAAACTGTTGGCAATAACTGCGTTTACTCGTCAATGAAATTGCGCGGAACGTTTAATAATTGGACCGCCACTGATATGAACTGCGTCACTGGAACTTGGGTAGGCAGCGCGACTTTTACAGGCAGCAACACCGGCCGTCTTAAATTTGATGCCTACGGCAACTGGGTTAACAACTGGGGCAATAACAATAGCGATTTAATTGCCGACGCCAGTGGCAACGATATTCTCGTCACTACGCCGGGCACTTACACCATTACCTTTAACGATGCGAATTTGCAGTACAGCATCACACCTGCTAACAACGCCAGTAGCTCAAGTGCTCAGACAAGTTCGAGTAGTTCGAGCAGTTCTACAAGCGGTAATGTGAGTGTGACCTTCACCTGTCAAAATGGTACGACTTACGCGGGCCAAAGCGTTTATGTTGTTGGCGCTGGTGCTGCATTAGGCAATTGGACTGCAGCTTCAGCCATCAAACTAAACCCCACCAGTTACCCAACATGGACAGGCACAATTCAATTGCCCGCCAATACGGCGGTGGAGTGGAAATGTTTGAAGCGTGAAGAAAATAATGCGGCTGCTGGCGTGGTATGGGAGAGTGGTAGTAATAATTCGCTGAACACTGGCAGTACAACTACTACGCTCGGTGCATTCTAAAAACATCCAAAAAACTAATTCGTCATACCCGCGAACGCGGGTATCCAGATCCAGCAAAAAATTAAACCGTCAGGTTAATTTCCTGCACTACTCCCACGCCACCATCTTCTTTTAGATAAATACCCGAATTAACGACTTCACCGAGCGACTGATTATTCGCATCTTTTAATTGGAATGGCGATGACACATGCCCGAGAAAAATAGCACCGATATTTTTATCACCCAGCGCTGCCAATTGTGTTGAGCCATCTTCGTTCGTTGTCCATATACGCAGCTGCTGATAAATGCTGTCGCCTTCATCGATAAAATTATTACCATCTTCATCGTAAACGGCGAGCTCAGCAAAACCGCGCCCGCTGCTGGGCCCAAATAATTCGCTGCCATTATTGATACTGCCATCATCATTGCGATCCAACACCAAATAACCGCTGCCGGGGCGCAAGCTCGCAATTTGCTCTGTGGTGCCATTACTATCCAAATCAAATTCAAAACGGCTTTGGCTAAGTGCTGTACCTTTTCCATCAAAGTTGATTACTAGCGGATCAATTTTTTTACTGCCCACCTCTATGTGAAGATTGGACTCCTGCACAAACTCGCGGCTCATATTCATCGCGACGGAAAAATTGATTTCGCGGCCATCTGCCGTGCGTACTACACCTGCCGCCTGGAACTTGGTGCTCTCCTGCTCCTGATAACGCTCGTGCCGCTGATAGACCAAACCCGGGCCAGTACTGCGGGTGGTGACAGCCTGTGCCGGAGGTGGCGTATCCACGCTCAAGGTTTGCGTGTTATTGCCCGTCGCAGATTGCACTTCGGCGGGCGATGACATGTTGAGCTCTTTACCCGTGATCGCCTTGTACATGGCTTCAATGATCATCATATTCAGACGATCACGGGGCTCCATCGGAGTACTTAAATCCAGTGTCTGCGTTTGGCGATGCATCGCCAGCAGCGATCCAGCGCGCGAAAAATCCACTGCTACGCTCGGCTGGGGAGGCGGCAATTCTGCTTTGGCAGGCACGGCCGGAACCTGCTGATCCAACCAAAACTCCAGATGCTCGGAAACGCTGTGCTCTTCGCGATACTCACGCTGTGCTGCCATGCCTATTTGCGCATTGGAAATAATCATATTTGCTGTCCATTTTTTGGAGAAATATAAGAAAACCCACAAACAAGACCGAGGGTTAATCTCTATAGCGGCAAAAGCGATTATTTTTTGAGCGCAATTTGGCGTGAAAATTAGAAACTTTGGTTATGAGCGGGGCTGCTTAGAGGTAGAGATGTAAATTGAAGGATCTAAAAAGAGGAATTACCGGAGAAAGATGAGCCAAACACGGTCAATGACGGGCTTTTATTTGTCTACCTTCAGTTACGGGCTAAGGCCAACTGGTTTCTGTAACGCTGATGAAGGATGTTGACGCGGAATACGTAGGTTTTGGTTTCTTTATAAGGCGGCACGCCATTGTACTTTTGCACTGCGCCGGGCCCCGCATTGTAGGCAGCTGTTGCAAGGGTGATGTTGCCATTAAAGCGATCCAGCATGCGCGCCAGATACTTCACGCCGCCCTCAATATTCTGTGCCGCATTGGTGGTATCACTCACGCCCATATCTTTGGCAGTGCCCGGCATTAGCTGCATCAAGCCCATCGCACCTTTGCGCGAGCGAGCGAGCGGATTAAAATTGGATTCAGCATGAATCACTGCGCGCACCAACGAGGGATCAACCCCGTATTTTTTGGCCGCTTGGGTAATCGAGTAGGTAAATTCGGTCAGGTACAGCTTGGTACCGCGCCAATCCACGCGCGATAAAGGATTACAGGCATAGCAGGAGGTGTACACGATCACTTCGTACGCCGACTTTTTAGGTTGGCGATCAGAATAAGCGATAGTGCCGTCTTTGGAATATTTAAAAAACTTGAAGGGTTGCGGCGGTTGATTACTCGCCGCCGCTTCTGCCTCTAACCGCTCCTGCTCTTTGCGCACTTTTTCTGCCGCGGCGGTTTTCTCAGCAATGCGCCGGACGTGCGCTTCAAAGTCCTCAATGCTGGATTTCTGCTCGGAAGCGCTAGTCGTCGATTGCGTATCGTTAACGTCGGCCAATAGCTCCCCACTGGTGATTACCAGAAGGGGAAAAGCTAGAGAACACAAGAATTTACGCACGACGACGACTCTTTACTGACGACTGATCTACACAATGCTAGTACTGATAGGCGATGAAAACGCCGCTCAGGAAGTTTAGTGTAGCCTAGCTTACAGATGGGCTCTGGCACCAAAATCTATTTTCGTGACTCAATACAGCTTATCGCGACAGGTTCATCAGGATTCGAGCCACACGTCACGCACCCAGTGCCATACCGAGGGCCATGTTTCGTCGGTCAACTCACCATCGCACCAATACACCACTTCACCGTCCTGCTCGACACAGTAGTAAGTGCCATTCACTTCGCATAGCGGCATTAAATAGCGCGGCACGCCCTGCTCCCAGGCGACGGCAGTCACCTCAGGTAGATACGTGTGTGAGGAAGGATCAGCAGCCGTAACAGGCTCGATAGAACCGTAAACCACATCGCTGGCCTCTAACAAATAGCCGCGCATTTCACGTGGAATCGGCAACAATAATTCTTCTTCAATTTCGACCAACCGGTCTTCATCGGGCAATTCCAGCGGCACAGGTACTGGCTCGTTGTGGTCGCGCAGCAACTCAAGAACTTCATCGATATCGGAATCGGACTCAGACATAACACTACCTGAAGATGATAAAGGGAGGCGGAATATAGCCCGAGCAATGGCTGATAACAAGATAGTAAGCATCACCACCGGTTTGGCTCCGCGTGGATTTGTCGTAAGTGGGTGTTTATACTGCCCCGCAACGCCCAAGCACGATCAAGGTATAGTGTTTGCTGTGTGTTATTCATTTATCAATGTTAAAAACAGGGTTGTTCATACAACCAAAGGAGCAAATAATTGAAACGGGTTAACTGGTTTTTATGCAGTGTGTTATTCATTTTATCTTGTGTGGCGCAAGCACAAACTGTAACAAGTGATTTGTCGTCACGGTTGCAAGCGGAGTTGGATACCTACAAACAAGAAATAGCAACATTAAGAGGCGAGGCGCTGATTAAATCAGCCGATTTAATCACCGGTTCCGGCCTTTCAGATCCGGCTCTGTACTCAGTTGTTGAAGCCAAAACCAAGTCGCTTATCAGTGAGCATGAGGCTAAGCCAAAAGACAATGTCGTTGCGGATGAGCTGAACTCACTGATTAGAGCACTTGGCTCAATGAGTAAGAATTCACGTGATCTCATTATTGGCTTGGTGGAATCAAGTAGCTCGCGTGGTATCCGCAATCGCGCACACAGGTTGCATCCCAAACTGGATTGGTTTGCGCAGCGCAATAACATTATGCAAAAAGCAGATAGCTACCAGCCTGGGCAAGATTTAATGACTCATCGTTATCTTAATCTGTTGGCCGATAGCGATTACACCTTTGGCCGCTGGGCATTGGAAGAATTGGATCGCAGAGGTGGTGCAGAACCAATCGTTTACAAAAAAATGGGCGAAATTCTTGCTCGGGATAAATTTGCAATTAAAAATGCCGTGCATTTGGATTATTTAGCCTGGATTTGCAAACTGCTTTCACGCTATGACGCGACTAACTCTGCAGAGTTGCTCAAGTCTATCCAGAATGATCCAAGCAAAGATAAATACATGAAGAAATTGAAGAAGTACGTAAAAATCTAGTCAGCTATTTTTCAGGATGAGAAATAGCCAAAAATAGACCGGAAGTCATCTGGAGTTACCGATAACCCCCAGCCCAAAGCTGGGGGTTTTTATTTGAGGGTAAAAAAACTCTGCGCCTTCCGTGCTCTAGCGTACGGTAAAGGCGATGGGTTACGCGTAAGGTCAATCAGTTACCTATGCGTTACCTGCGTTTGCCACTGCGCGATTAATGCTCCTGCGGGACGTTCATCATTGAGTAGTGCATGACAGATCAGACAGCGAGCCAGAGCGAGAATTTAATCGAAGTAAAGCAGCTCTGCTTTCAGCGCGGTGAACGCTGGATTTTCAACAATGTCGATATCAATATCGCACGCGGAAAAATTACCGCCATTATGGGCCCAAGTGGCTCCGGTAAAACGACTTTGCTGCGTTTTATGGGCGGGCAGTTAATCCCTGATAGCGGCTCCATCCTGCTGGATTCCAATAACATTCCCCAATTGAGTCGCTCGGAGTTATTTGCTGTGCGGCGCAAGATTGGCATGTTGTTTCAAAGCGGCGCGCTGTTTACTGATTTGACGGTGTACGAAAACGTCGCCTTTCCTTTGCGTGTGCATACGCGCTTACCAGAGACGATGATTCGCGATCTGGTACTAATGAAATTACATGCGGTGGGCTTGCGCGGTGCGCGCGATTTAATGCCCGCTGAATTATCGGGCGGCATGGCACGGCGCGCAGCACTCGCACGTGCGATTGCGTTAGATCCGCAATTAATTATGTACGACGAACCTTTTACCGGGCAGGACCCGATTGCGAAGGGCATGCTCGTGCAGTTAATTCGCCTATTAAATAAATCACTCGGTTTAACCAGCATTATTGTCTCTCACGATGTACACGAAACCGCCAGCATTGCCGATTATATTTATGTGATTGCCGATGGCCGTGTAATTGGCAGTGGAACACCTGCAGCGGTATTGCAAAGCAACGATCCTCATCTACGCCAATTTATTTGCGGCCTCGCCGATGGCCCGGTGCCCTTTCATTATCCGGCCGAAGATTATAGGCAAGATTTACATCTCGCACCGGTTGAGGAGCGCTCATCTTGCTGAATTTTTTACAGCGCGTCGGTGCAACGGGTATTAACACCTTAGGCGTTTTAGGGCGTGCAAGTCTGTTGTGGTGGAATGCAATTATCAGCCTGCCGGATTGGCGCAATGGCCCAGGTTTGCTAATGCGCCAACTGTATTTTATTGGCGTTTATTCGCTGGTGATTACTGTTGTGTCGGGTCTGTTTATCGGCATGGTGTTGGCATTGCAGGGCTACACCGTGTTGGTTCGCTTCGGCGCTGATCAAGCGCTCGGGCAACTTGTTTCTCTTTCTTTACTGCGCGAATTGGGGCCGGTTGTTGCGGCACTTTTATTTGCCGGTCGCGCAGGGTCAGCATTAACGGCTGAAATCGGTTTAATGAAAATCACCGAGCAACTTGCCTCTATNNATGATCGGTGTTGATCCGCTCAAACGCATTCTGCGTCCACGGCTATGGGCGGGCATGATTGCCATGCCCATTCTCGCGTTAATTTTTAATGTGGTCGCGATATTGGGTGCAGTGATTGTTGGTGTTTTCTGGTTGCATGTCGATGCAGGATCTTTCTGGGCCAATATGCAACAGGCCGTCGATTTTCAGGAAGATGTTATTAACGGTTTGATTAAATCAATCGTGTTTGGTGTGGTAGTGACCTGGATTGCTGTTTTCCAGGGCTACGATGTTGTTCCAACGTCCGAAGGAATTAGCGCGGCTACCACACGTACTGTGGTGTATTCGTCGTTAGCTATTTTGGCAATGGATTTTTTGCTTACCGCCGTTATGTTTGGAGTGAATTGATTATGAAAATTCGGACGATGGAGATCAGTGTTGGTGCGTTCATGCTTGCAGGCATTCTCGCACTGACTTTTCTCGCGATTAAAGTCAGTGGCTTGAACGTAAATGACAGTACCGCTACGACCTACAAACTCTATGCTCATTTTAATAATGCCGCGGGTTTAACCCCGGGCGCCCAAGTAACCGTTGCCGGTGTAATGATAGGGCGAGTGTCTGCTATTGAACTTGACCCGAAAGATAATCGCGCAAAAATTGAAATGGCCATTAAAACCGACGTGGATTTTCTAACGCTGGATAGCATCGCGGCTATTCAGACAGCAGGTATTCTCGGTGAGAAATACGTATCGATCGTAGTGGGCGGTGATCCCGATGTACTCGAGGATGGCGACAATATTGTTGATACACAATCGGCATTGGTGCTGGAAGATTTAATCAGCACCGTGCTTACCAGTCTGGGTGGCAAAGAGGAATAATAAAATGAATAAGATCATAAAGTCTTTTGTAGCGGTGCCGGTTTTTTTTAGTGCTGCTGTGTATGGCGCAATTGTGTACTGCTTAATTGTAAGTGGTATAGCGATGGCCGCACCGGCACAAGACGATCCCTACAAGGTCGTACAGCATACAACCGAGCAAGTGCTGGATATTATTAAAGGCGCTAAAGCAGACTATAAAAAAGATCCACAAAAATTTAACCAGCAAGTCACTGTGCTACTGGAAGAAGTGATCGATTTCGATAAATTCGCACGCGGTGTGATGGGTCGTTATGCCAGCGGACAACATTATAACTCACTGACATCCGAGGCAGAAAAAACCGCTTTTAAACAACAAATAAAGAGTTTTAGCGCTACGTTTAAACGGGGTATCGTTGACACTTACGCCAAAGGATTATTTGATTTTAACGGACAAAATATTAAAACCATGCCATCGCGCAAAGGCGATGATGCCGAGAGTGGTGCAGTAACTGTGATGCAAAATATTTACAACGCATCAGGCAAACCCTATGTGATTCAATACAGCATGCGCCGCAACAAAAATGGCGAATGGAAATTAAACAACTTGATTGTAGAAGGCATTAATCTTGGCCTCACCTATCGCAACCAGTTTGCAGTATCAGCGGACCGCTATAAAGGCGACATCGATAAAGTTATTGCGAACTGGCAAGTAGACCCTAAAGTTGCCGCATTAAAAAGCAGTGCACCTAAAAAGGAACCGGTAAATTAATGGCCACCTCGGCGAGTATCAGTATCCAAGGCGATACGCTTACCCTGAGTGGTGTGCTTGATCATGAAAGCGTATTGGACATTGATCAACAAGGGCAGCAGTGGTTATTGGAATCTCAAACGCGCGAATATAAGCTTGACCTCGGAGCCATCACTTACAGTAGTAGCGCCGGGATTGCACTACTACTCGGCTGGTTGCGCATCGCCCAACAGCAGCAAAAAACACTGCAATTTTTACATATGCCGGTCAGCATGATCGCGCTGGCAAATGTGGGCGGGCTAGAGGATTTGTTGGTTTAGGCCAAATCTGTATTGTTTTCTGTCTCTATTCTTTACCCAATAGAGACAGTCTATCAATTACCAAACAGCGACAACTGACTCTCTACTAATTGATTCAGCGACTCATCCATAAAATGTAAAATGCTGTCAGCAACGGGCGAGAGTTGTTTATCCACATAATGTTGATAATCGATAGAACTTTGGCGCAGATTCATATTGATGTCATCTGATCCCACTGGCTCGGGGCCATTAACCGTAATCACATAACTGATCCAATTACCGCGACGCAAATGCGCACCGGTTAACTGCTCGTATTTGCGCGCAGCCTGTACATGGGGTGGAACATTTTTTAAATATTCATGCAGATGGCGACGTAGGCGTTTGCGATAAATTAAGTCCAGATCGCGCTCGCCCGCCAATACCTGCGCGGTAGTGTTGCGCACAAAATCAAAATAATCGTCGCCATCAAAGATTTTGCGGTAAAGTGTCATTTGAAATTCTTTGGCCAGTTGCGTCCAATCGGTACGCACATTTTCCAGCCCTTTAAATACCATGTCGCGCTGGCCATTCACCTCTACCAATCCGGCATAACGTTTTTTGGTACCCAATTCAGAGCCGCGAATGGTCGGCATTAAAAAACGTAGGTAATGGGTTTCGTATTGAATTTCCAATGCGCTTTTAATATTGAATTCATCGCGCAGCGTTTGTTGCCACCAAATGTTCAATTCTTTTGCCAAACGCTTGCCGATGCTATTGCACTGCTCGGGCGTTTTCGGTGTTTTACCTACACAATTATTTTCCAGCCAGACAAACAGTGAATCCGTATCGCCATAAATCACCGCATAACCTTGCTGCTCAATCCAATCGCGACTGCGCTGGATAATTTCATGGCCACGCAAGGTAATAGAACTGCATACGCGCGGATCAAAAAAGCGGCAGCCAGTTGAGCCCAGTACACCGTAAAACGAGTTCATAATAATTTTGATGGCGTGGGAGAGCGGTGCATTTTTGTGCTGCTTGGCACGGTCGCGCGCAGCAGAAAGTTGTTCGATCACATTGGGCAGTATGTGCCCTTCGCGCGCAAAATAAGCCTCATTAAAACCAGGAACAGTTTCCTCTTCATCAAGTTGATTATGTTGCGCCAACCAGAAAGCACAGGGGTCGATTAGAAAGGTACGGATGATGCTCGGATACAGGCTTTTAAAATCCAGCACCAACACATTGTCGTAAATCCCCGGGCGCGAATTCATCACATAACCGCCAGGGCTAATCACATCAGATTCAAACTCACCCAAGTTCGGCGCAATATAACCGCGCCTGTGCAAGCGCGGCAAATACAAATATTCAAACGCCGCAACCGACCCACCGATGCGATCCAACAGCAAACCGGTTAACTGGCTGCGTTCCAATGCAAACGCCAGCAGCTCCTGCTGCCTAAAAATTTTCCACACCAATTCGCAATCGTGCAGGTTGTAATCGGCTAGCGCCAGCTTATCCGTTTTAAACAAGTGGGTAATATCATCACCGCGATCACTGCCGGTAATTAATTTGCTNNGCTGCTTTAAGCAATTCAATACCATCGAGCGCCACACGCCCCGGAATCACCACAAAACTGCGCCCGCCATCACCCTCTTCATGGCGCCAGTGAATGGATTGATTACCTCGCCCTAATTGCAATTCTATTTTCAAGCGCTGGCAAATATTTTCCAGTACCAACAAATCAAACTGCACCAAATTCCACCCGATTAAAATATCGGGATCTACCTGTTGTAAAAACACAAAAAATTGTTGCAGGCAGGTTTTTTCGTCCACACAAAAAATCACTAACTCTGTGTCCGTGCCCTCACCCACCATAAACACGCGCTTGCCTTCCTCACACCAGACACCGATGGAATACAGTTGTTTGGCATCCATGGAGGTTTCAATATCGAGCGAGAACATGCGCAGTGATGGCCGCCAGAGTGATTGCTCATCAGGCAGCGGTGCAATACGGGGATTGATGAGCGGTTGCTGTAAAGCAGCACATTTATCGGGCACATCCAACTGCGCACCGGCAGTCACAAACCGCTCCATCAAATAACGTTCAGGCGGGCGGATATCGCTCTCCCAAAATTGAATATCGTTCTGCCGGAAAATATCTTGCGCGTCGCGCGCGGTACGGTGGCTTTTGAAATAGAGCGCGTTAACAGGTTTATTAAGGAAGGTTTTTAATTCCACTTCTGCCATGCGCCACTGGCGCAAACGGTTGAGTAACGGCTGGATCTGCACAGCCTGTTCGCGCAACACAAAAAACACTATTTCCTGCCCGGTGATCTGCGTCCAACAGCTCCCCTGCACAGTCGCCCACCATAAATCGAGCGCAACGCCCTCGCGGGTATCGCGCCATTGGCGGGTTAATAAAAAGGCATTAGTCATAAGGGCACAGGGACTGGTTAATTAACCAGTATTATCCTGCAAAAAGCGATAATGATGCAATCAAGATTAATAGCGCGCGCTGATACGTTGGGCAGCCGAGGCCAGCATGAATTTGTATGCTGCGAGAAACGTTAAAAGCTGATGCAAAACTAGAGTTAAGAAAGCGCGTGAGGCGGAAAAAGAGTGTTGGACATTGCTGCCCAAGCTACGAACTCATAGAAATCGGAAGCCAGCAAAGCTGCCGGCTCTTTTAACTAACATTCAATCCCAAGTTCACGCAAAATATCGTCGCGCAATTGTTGTAAAGCAGGATCAGACAATTTTCGCGGATGCGCAAAGGGCACATCAAAAATTGTTTGGATGGTTGCTGGACGGTTTGATAACACCACTACACGATTCGCCAGATGAACAGCTTCTTCCACGTCGTGGGTAATCAATATAACGGTGTGTCGCTCCTCCTCCAGAATTCGCAATAATTCGGTGCGGATACGCAAACTCATTAATGCATCCAGCGCAGAAAAAGGTTCATCCATATACAGGATTTCCGGTTTAACCGCGAGCGCGCGGGCGATTTCTGCACGCTTCAACATACCGCCTGACAACTCACGCGGGTAATGTTGCTCAAACCCTTTCAGCCCCACCAGATCAGCGTAGTGATCAGCAACCGCCGCTTTATCGGTAGACCCATCATTTAACCCAAACATCAAATTTTGCTGCACGGTTAACCAGGGGAAAACCGAGCCATGTTGGGAGATCAAAATACCATTAGCATTGGGGCCTTTACGCTCCGCACCATCAACAGCGATGCTGCCTGCATCGGGTGGCAAAAAACCAGCGATCATTTTCATCAATGTGGATTTGCCACAACCTGATGGACCGACAATCGCTATAAATTCACCGTCAGCAATAGTGAGATTAATACCATCGATCACTGATTTGGATTCACTGCCGGAGGAAAAACTTTTTTTAATATTTTGAATAACAATCTTATCGGTCATAACGCCACCTTACTGATTTATGTCCTTCCATTAGTCGCATCAAGCCGTCCAACAAAAGTCCGATGACGCCAATAATAATCATGCCTGCAATCACCAAATCATAGCGATTGCCCGCATTGCGAGAATCCATAATCATGTACCCAAGACCGGAGCGCAACGCGATCATTTCTGCCGCCACCACTACCAACCATGCAACCCCCAAGGAAATGCGCATGCCCACAATTAAATCGGGCAGTACCGCTGGAATAACTACTTGCCGATACAGCTTGTAACGCGACACACCAAAATTTTCGGCCGCATTTAAGTAACGCGGCTCAATGGTATGAACGCCTGCCGCGGTTTGCACGATCAATGGAAATACCGCAGCAATAAAAATTAAGAAAATCGGCGACGCATTGCCTACGCCAAACCACAGAATCGCGAGTGGTATCCAGGCGATTGGGGAGATGGGCCGCATAATTTGAAAGACCGGATTTAACGTGGCGTAAGCACTATCGACACGCCCCATCCATAGACCCAGCGGAATCGCAATAAGTACCGCCAGTAAAAAACCCGCACCCACGCGCATTAATGACGAGCTGATGTGTTCCCATAAAGTCCCATCTTCAATCAACTCCATTGCGCCCGTCACTACTTGCAACGGAGTGGGGAAAATCACACTTTTAGTTTGCACCACCACAATCCACCAAACCGCGATTAGCACTGTCATCAGCGCTAGCGGTGGCAATATTTTTTTGAGTTTTATCACAGAAACTACCTTTTGTTATTTGAAATTTTACAACGACTAACGAAACACCTTTTTAACCCGCCACAGCAAACGATGCCAACCAACCGTAGGCTCAGGGTCAACCACTACAATCATTTGCCCGCTCGCATGAGCAGTGCAGGCAAACTCGTATTCAGAGGCCAGCTCAAACGGCAATTTGAAACTTTGCCCCGGCATAATCAGTGTCGGGCCGAACATTTGCGGCACATCATCCAGATTGCGCAGCACTAATAAATCGCGCACACCCAGCGCTAAGTAAATCTGGTCAGGCAGAATGCTGACCGGATTACCCGCCATACGCTGCGCCCAAGTACCCTTGGGTATTTCAAATACTTCTTCACGGGAATCAAAACGAAGGGGAAAAAATGCGAGCAGCAAAGCGGCAACACTCACAACGAAAATTACAACCGACAACAATCGGGCATAACCAACACCTACTTTCATAATGCGGCCTGTTGCGTTTTTTCTTGCAACAATATTTTAATGTCGTGGGTTATATCGTCTGCACTTTTACCGAACGGCACTAGCGCGCGCAATAAACCGTCGCGATCAATCAAATAAATATACGAGGAGTGATGCACTTCGTAATTACCGCCATTTTTGTGCACTTCTTTTTTCGCGATGATGCCGTAGGCTTGGCGCACAGCCGCCAATTCATCGGCAGAACCGGTGACACCAACAAAATGCGAATTGAAATTGGTTAAATATTCGCGCAAGCGCGCCGCAGTATCGCGCTCGGGATCGACAGTCATATAAACCACTTGCACTTGCTCGGCTAACGCACCAAGATTTTTATAGGTTTGCGCAAGATTCGCGAGTGTCATAGGGCAGACATTAGGGCAATTGCTAAAACCAAAACCCAATACCAGAAGTTTGCCGCGCTGTTCGCTCAGCGTGAATTGGTTGTCACGCGAGCTGGGTAGGGAAAAATCCGGAGCCATACGCGGTGGATCAAATACACCGGATTTCAATGCAGTGCTTTTTGTTTCAACATTTTCTGCTGCAACATTACCGACAACACTTATGCAAAACACAAACGCCATTATCAATCGAATCATCATCTAGTCCTGATACTAAACCGTGATGGCAACAGGCTTAGCGTTGCGAACAAAGGTTTCATCCACGTAGCTTTCAAANNTGATTAAAGAACTGGCGACCAGCGGCGATCTGCACTGCCTTTTCGCGATTCACCATATTCTGATCCAACCATGCACCCGCACCCATCACGTGATTAACCAAATCTTGTACAACTTCCGGTTGCTCCTGAATTAATTCTTCACGCACGGTCAGCACACAGCAGATGTAATTGCGCCACTCATCACGCGTCATTCGCAGCGGGCGCGCATAGCCCGCTTTTTCTGCGGCGGCACCAAAGGGCTCGCCGGTGCAGTAAGCATCCACCGCGTTGGCGTAGAGTGCGGCAGGCATATCTGGCGGTGGCATTTCCACAATTTCAATATCGGTATGCGTCATGTTTTCTTGGGCGAGCATCTTGCGCAGGAATAAAAAGTCCACCGCAAAACGACTTGGGATCGCAATGCGTTTACCTTTCAATTGGCTGAATGTTTTGTAGTCAGAATCCGTGCGCACCATTATCACGGCGCCGGATCTATGCCCGAGGGATACAACCTTGAGTGGAATTTTTTTGGTGGTGAGATCCATCACCAACGGCGCCAGCATATAGGCCGCCTGTATGCGCCCCGTCATGAGCGATTCTTTGATCTCTGGCCAGCCACTATATTTGCTGTACTGGAATCCCACGCCTGTTGTACCCGCCGCTGCTTTGCCAACACAGGCAATAGGTAAAGTCAGATTGCAGGTAACAGGCAATCCACCCACCACCAGTAGATTGCTATCTTCAGTGCGCGAGCAGGACGCAACGCCTAAGGGTAGGGTCGCGGCAGTCATGCCTAATAACAGCTTTCTGCGCTGCTGGGAAAATGTAGATAGAGGGTCGCGGGTGTTCATTTGATGCCTTTTTACGGTAGTGTCATGCCAATCAACAAAATGTGCCGCGCGAGTATTATTGATCGGCTCCGCTCAATCTACAAAATTCCCATAGATAAAACCTATCGCATTTTCGGGATGCAAATTGCCGCCCCTGAAATCAATTCAGCACCAACTCCGCCCAATAGCTCATAGCCAGAATCTATAGGGCGCGCATTGTGGCAAGCCTGGGACATCCTCTATAACGCCGCTCAATTTCCATTTCCCCAATCAACTAATAAATAAGACCGAGAACACTATGACTAGTAAACCCAGCTTGATTAGCCTGGCTATTTGCACACTGCTTGCGCCGACTGTTTACGGCGATACGAAAACGAAGGATGAATCCAAGCCTGAAGAAATGGTCATCACTGGCGTAAAAACTGAAACTCCGCTCACCATCGAGACCGACCCTAAGGCGCCGAGACAACCACTGCCCGCGCAAGATGGAGCCGATTACCTTAAAACAATTCCGGGCTTTTCCGTGATTCGCAAAGGTGGAACCAGTGGCGATCCGGTATTTCGCGGAATGGCGGGATCGCGACTTTCATTATTGTTGGATGGCGATCTGGTATTGGGCGGTTGCGGTAGCCGCATGGACCCACCCACCGCGTATGTATTCCCGGAAACTTATGACCGCATTCGCTTGGTCAAAGGACCGCAAACGGTTATCCACGGACCCGGCAACTCTGCAGGTGTCGTTCTTTTTGAACGCGACCGCGAGCGTATGGCCCAATCTGGCTGGAAATTTTATAGCAGCCTTTTGGGTGGCAGCTTTGGCCGCGATGATGAAGTTATTGATCTCCAGGGTGGCACCCCGGATTTTTATCTGCGTGCGATGGCCAGCCATTCACAACAAGATAATTATCAGGATGGCGATGGCAACAAAGTCCATTCCCAATACGACCGCTGGAATACCAACCTTGCCTTGGGTTGGACACCCAGCGACGATGTGACTCTCGAAATCAATGGTAGCCAGAGCGATGCTGAAGCAGCCTATGCTGATCGTAGTATGGACGGATCAAAATTTGCGCGCGACAACCTCGGCGCCAAAGTCATTGTGAAAAACCTGACACCGTCCTGGAAAAAACTGGAGGCACAGGCTTATTACAATTATGTCGATCATGTGATGGATAATTACTCTTTGCGTGAACGCACCGGAACGACGATGCAAATGGCCTCCAATCCAGATCGCCAAACCGAAGGCGCTCGCGTACTGGCAACTTTCGCCCCAACCTCATCCGCTGAGCTGATAGTCGGTGCAGATACCCAGAAGAACGATCACACCAACCGCTCCACCTCAAACCAGATGATGATGCCCTATCAGGATATGCCGCGCGTGGGTGATGCACACTTCCAACAACTCGGTGTTTTTGGCGAATGGACGCAAACCATAGCAGCGCAGCAGCGCGTAATCGGCGGGATACGTGTTGACGATTGGAGCGCAGAAGATCAACGTGCAGCAACTCGCATGATCGGCACAACCCAACACATCAATCCCACTGCAGGCGAAGAACGCAATGAAAATTTATCCAGTGGCTTTTTGCGCTACGAAAAAGATTTGCGTACTCTTACCGTTTATACCGGCATCGGCCATAGCGAACGCTTTCCCGACTACTGGGAATTAATCAGCAAAGAATCGCTTGATTCTATTAGTGCTTTCAATTCTAAACCTGAAGAAACAACCCAGCTGGATATAGGCGCGATTTACAGCAAGCACCGCCTGAAAAGCAGTGTGTCTATGTTCTACAACGAAATTGATAATTACCTACTGATCCAATCGCGCGTGAACAAACCAACTGGGTCAATGAGCACCAGAAGCACCACGGTCACCCGCAATGTAGATGCTACGTCTTGGGGAATGGAAGCCGACCTCAGCTACGCTTTTACCGACACATGGCGTACAGAGGCATCGGTAGCAAGTGTTCGCGGCACTAACGAAACTGATAACACACATCTTTCACAAATCCCGCCAGTAGAGCTTCGTCTCGGCCTCTATTACAACAATCCCACTTGGTCTACTGGCGTATTCTGGCGCGTGGCTGATGAGCAAACACGGGTCGATATCAACAAAGGCAACATCGCAGGACAAGACATAGGCCCAAGCGAGGATTTCAATGTGCTCTCGCTCAATGCTGGTTGGCGTGCGCACAAAAATCTGTTGATCACTACCGGCATTGATAACCTGCTCAATGAAACTTATGCAGAACACATCAGCAAAGCAGGCGCCATGATCGCAGGTTACGACCAAACCACCCGCATCAATGAGCCAGGACGCACCTACTGGTTAAAAGCGCAATTAAGCTTCGATTAAAAACTCGTTATTCATAATAATTAATTGGCAAATTGATACGGTGCAAAGGACTGCACTCATAAAAAACTATTGCTTTTTTAGTAGCTCCTGACGCTGCCGCTCATAAGTTTGGTAGTCAGGCGCTAGACGCTCCAAACACTCCTTGATTGACGGATGGTGATGCATCGACCAAGAGATTATTAGGTGGTTCCCTATTGGATACGCTTCGTTACAAATAGCGGCGTGTCTCAAATAAAACTGAAAACACGCCCCTAAGCAAAATAACAAATGAAAATAAATACAATCGGCCTGCGCTCACCGGACCTGGACTAAGGCGCGCTTTTAATCCAATTAATAGCCGCATCTATACCGCCATCATAACCACCTTCACGCTCTTGAAGAGTTCCAAAAGGCACCACGATATCAGCAGGGATTCCCACTCCCTCGTAGTTATTTCCTTGAGTATCCAGATAGGTTTCATTGCTTATACCAAATAGGATATCGCTGGTAAGGCGCTTAACAAGGATATCGGAAAATGCACCGGCAGTTGGCTCACCGATAATGGTGACTTGCGGTAGAGATGCCATGGCTATAGTAAATAATTCAGCAGCACTCGCCGTATCCCCACTCACTAATACAGCTGTGGGTTTTAAATAGATATTATCGCTCTGCGGGTCTAGTACCACGTCTTGTGTCGGTGTTGCCCAAGCCCCATGACCAGCCGATTTGGAGTACACCACTTGTGACTGATTCATAAAATGGCGAACAAACGTGAGCGCCACCTGATCTTGCCCACCACCGTTAACACGAACATCAATAATAAGCCCGTCCGTATCTTCCAGATCTTTCAAGGCATCACTGATAGCCGCTTCTGCTATAGCAACATCAGAAGCTATGTCAGAAATAACCGTAGATTTTCCTTCGGTGTAGTCAGACATTGAACCTATAATTAAATAGCCAATGTTATCGTTGGTTTTAAACCAGACGATTTCGCCTGCAGCCCTCTCTTTAATATCAAAATTCTCATCCGCATAACCAAAAATGATGTCAAATATTTTGGAATAATTAATCAAAAAATAATCATCTTCGGATTCCATTTGTGCGTCAGTTAGCTCCGGCTCCAGAGTCTGCATATATTCATTTGTGATTTTTTGATAGATGGTTAATTGGGTAGATGCACTAAAAATAGGAGTTTCTTCATTCTCAAAAGCTGCAGTTATGCTTTCATCCAGACTTTGACTTAATGGTGTTTTAATCAATACCGCATGACCATCGCCCAGCGGGGCGATAAGTGTACTGAGAAACTCAAATAATTCCTCTTCATTTTCAACATTGTCTACAGACGTTAAAGCCGTTTTATAAGCCTCATTCCAATTTACACCTCGCAATTCAAAATTAATGTAAAGCTCATGAAATGTTTGCCAAAAAATTTCAAGGTCTTTTTTAGCGTCAAAGTTGTAACCGGAATCCGTTTTTACCTTCTGTAAATTTTCCTCACAAACCGCTGGGAGTTGTTTTACCTTTTCATATTCAACCCCGGGTGGATAATCGCCTTTACTTTCAAGCAGCGTCTCCCGCGCAATATTTGAGTGGATGTACTTGTGTTTAAGCTCAGCCAAAGCAAGGTTAGCGTCTACATTCTGAAGCAAGCAGTAATTTTCTGTAACGCTGTATGTTTTAACCGTAAAAATATCACCCTCAGCACTCACCGATAAGACGTAACCGTATGCAGGTGCATACCACTGCCCCACTTCAGGAGAATTAGTCAGAGAAGAACTGGATGAAGATGTGTTAGAGGATGAAGAGCTGAGTGCAGAAGAACTTGATACTGAGGAACTGGACACAGAGGAACTGGATGCTTTTTTGTGATTATCATCAGAGCAGCCCGTTAATAATGCCAGGCAGAATCCGACGATAGCTACTGCATACTGAGTTGCGTAATATTTCTTGTTGGAGAAAAACATATCTATTATCCCTTTAGGTTATTCGGAGGGATAAGGTTAAATCGCCATACAATTTATAACTGTACCAAGTTTTATCAATTTGTATCGCGCAGGTGTTATTAGCTCTAAAAGTACGGTCGGCAGCTATGTGAATAGTAAGGAAAATTTTGCTCCGCCCAACGCCGCGGATGCTGTAATTTCAATGTCCACATTGTGCAAATCTGCAATACGCTTGACGAGCGCCATACCAAGGCCATAACCTTTTTGTGGTACTCTTGGCACCCCACCTTCATACTTGGTCTCTTCACCACGAATGAAAGGTTTAAATATATTCTGTTTAAAATCTTCCTTTATTCCAGAGCCGTTATCTTCAATGGTAAGCAAGATTTTATTCTCATGCTGATCCAAGCTGATCAGTATTTTACCCCTACCATATTTGACTGCATTGGCGAGCAAGTTTTCTAACAGCAGGTTTAGATAAAACACGTCGCCTTTTACAATGTAAAAGGGATTTTTGGCATTTATACTAATGTCGATTGATGCAGTCGCTGAATTGCTAGCAATATTTTTAGCTTGCGTTACAGCCGCGCTTAAACGGGCACATAACTCTAGCAGGTCAACCTCATCTTTCGGTAGTTGCGCAATGTTTTTATCCAAACGCGCATACCTCAATAAAGTCTCAATAAGGTTAGTCATATCCGCTATCACTTTATCAAGACGATCCTGATAGACTCGACGAGTTTCTTCATCCTCCTCTTCCCGCAGCGCATCCAAACCAAACTGTAATTTTGCCAAGGGGGCGCGCATTTCGTGAGATATGGCTGAACTCAACAAACTGATATCAGATACTAACTCTTCAATCCGCTGCGCCATGCGATTAAATTCGAGTTCAATATCTTTTATATGAGACACAACACTGGGGGTAATACGTGCGCTCAGGTCACCTTCACCCAATTTTTTGGCGGACAACTGCATAGTTTGCAAGCGACGAATTAAGGGGAACAACCATGCGAATACAATAAGCATTAACAAGGTGTAAAAAATAATGGTGAATAGAGCAGGAAGCCATTTAGGCTGATTATGATTCGTTGCCAATGGTGAGCGGATGACTAAATAGCTCCCAGCGTCAGGATAGTTGCCACCTTCTTTTAGAAAAGAATAGTAACTGAGGCTGGTTGATGAGTATAAAGTGATATTGCCAGTAGTTTCTAATTCCTGAAGAAGTTTTTCGGGAATTCCAATGTCGTCCCGGTTTATTACTTCAAGAAAAATAGGTGAATTTTCTTCCTGCCACGCCTGTATAAATTCTTCTTTATTTTCAAGCTTCCGCAAGATTTTTGAAAGCTGGGAACCAATAGCCTCCAATTGTGCTTGTGTTAAATCCTTGTTCGTCTGTTCGCTTGAATATAGCTCGGAATAGAGTTTATCTAGTAACAAACCTGAACCGACAGACGCAACAACAATCGTGAGCAGGAGGGACAAGGTAAGCGTGCGTAATGTCAGCATAAATCAGATTACCAGGCATCTTTTACAAAGAGGTAGCCCTTTCCCCAAATCGTTTTTATGCGATAGGGATCATCGGTACGATCTTCTAGTTTTTTTCTAATGCGCGAAATACGCAGATCAATTGATCTGTCGAGGCCATCAAATTCATAACCCCTTAATTCTTTGAGGAGAGTATCGCGCGTGACAATTTCACCTGGATGCGAAGCCAACACCCACAAGACCTCAAACTCTTTAGAGGTAACTTTTACATCAACACCGCATAGAAACACAGATTGAGAATGGGGGTCGATAACGAGATTATTAAAGGTTAGCGTTTTAGAAGAAACCACTGTATCTTTCTTTTCGAGCAGCTTTTGAATTCGCGTCAACAATGCCCGAGCCCTNNTTATAAAATGATCGCACCGCTTTGCAGACTTCAAAACCGTCAAGCCCCGGCAGCGCGCCGTCCAACAAAACCACATCTGGTTGAGTGTCAGAAATTAACTTAACGGCGTCCTTGCCATTTTCCGTACAGGTGCAGGAAAAACCTTTTGCCGTAAGATAATCGGCTATCCACTGTTGCAATTCAGTGTCATCTTCCACAATGAGTACGGATTTAGGAGATTGATTTTTCATCTTTTAGGTAAATGCACCGTTAAAAAATCCGCCAGGTTTGTTCAGGCCTACTCGATTTTTCATAAACCCAAGATAGCGTTAATGTTTGCTTGATAAGTATTTCAGAATCACCAGCGTTAGCTAAGTAATAGTCTACAGGCTCTTCCATCACCAGATCTTCGGAAAATCGACCATCACTAACGCCGCTCCAGCACTCCAGCTTAACCCCGCCTGGATTGCGAAAAAGACAAATAGCGTTGGATTCACTTGCACTCCATTTAACCTTAACACTCGCGTAACACTTATCACCTTCTTTAAACACCACACATTCTTTTGGTTTCAGTGAGAGTGTTATCGAACCCTTGTGATCCTGCCCAGCCGCAATACTTGCTTGCAAAATAGAAAGAAGAAATATGGAAAAAATGAACTGATATTTATTTTTCATTTCAGTTCATCCTTAAAATACATAATTCAAAAGAACACCGAACTCGTGTTCATTTTCAGGGCGATCATCCCATTCGCGGGCGAGCGCTATAAGTGGACTGTCCAAAGCTGCATCAGAATATAGGGTGTATCTGGAAAAAACCTGGAACAATATGTTTTTGCTAACGGGGTAACTCAAATCAATATGTGCCATATAATCTATCCCTGATGAGGGTTCATAGGCCCACACTATTCCGTCTGCTTCATTTCCTGTTACACCAAATTGGTGATCTAGCAAACCACTGGATTTGTATACGGCACCGAGTAAACCATTCACACTCCAGTTCTTGACTTGCCAACGGTGACCGACCCACAGCGATGCATAATCCACCGCGTTATCTGATCCGAAATCCTTTTCTTCACCATCATAGATATAGGGTAATGCAACCATCTGCACAATAGAATTTCCCCAAGAGCCCTGCGCCCTGAATCCGACCCCTTTGGTTGGCTCACCTGATATCTGCTTAACTTGACCATCATAAACATAGTTAAACTCAGTGCGCCCAGAGACTGCGGCTGCAATAAAATCAAGATTCCAATGATCCGTGCTATAAAAATTGTACCCAATGGAAGTAAGGTTTTTTTCACCGGAGACACCATTAAAGGCTAGCTCTGCAAAAAGTCCTTTCCATTGATAACGAGCGTCGATGACCAGCCTCATACCATCACGCTCCTCATCATCATACATGGGCGATTCGGAGTTCATATACCCAAGACCAAGGGAAAGACGGTAACCGTCGCGGTTATCGCTGCGATTCTGTTTCGGCTTATCGTCATTTACGATATTTTCAGCAAGGCTGTGCCCGGCGCAAGATATCAGGATTGAGGTTAATAAAAATGTGCTTATTTTTCTGTGCAAGNNACAAGTAACTCATAGAGGTTCCTACCAAATTGTGATTTCGTTTGGCAGATTCTAGGGAACCGCAGCAAACAACTCTTTACCAAATAGCGTCAAATTGTATCAAATTGTACTGAGTTGCCAGATTAGTATTTAACCGAAAGCCCATTACCCAACGCGCGACAGCAAGCGGGATACGCCTTATTTTCGATGATTTTTTATATACATGGCAGTGCCGTCATTGCGCACTCCTACATCAAACAACTCACTTGCGCGAACCAAATCGCCCAGTTTTTTGTAGCCGTAATTGATAGATGAGAAAGAACTTATGAATATTAAACGACTCACCGTTCACCACAGACTGAAATCCCCTCATTTCAAAACCAAATGCTTCCTCGATCAAATCATCATAATTCAGCGTACAAATATGTAGCACTCCAGAGCGAGCAATGGCTAATATTGTGCCTGAAATTTGGATAGGGTTGTCGCGATATAATATCTCCGACACTTACACCCAATTACACAAACTCAACCTTTCTTACGCCCCATAAAAAACCACATAAACGCACCAAAAAACAGGCCACCTATTGTATTAATGATTACCAGAAAAACAAATTTATCCAGCGTTATTCCCTCGCGGAAGTATTCCGCGGCGACAAAAAACGCAAGCATCAGAAAACCAAATGATGCGCCCATTTTTATCCATGTAAATTTATTAATGGGTTGATCAATATTGGCTTCTGCTTTTTTGTAACGCGAGAGCTCATAGGTAATGTATTTTTGCTCGTAGATTTTTTTAAGGGGAAACCAAATAGGAAATAGTACGGCGAGCAAAAGCAGGCTAAAAACATTCCACAAACAGGGGATTTTTTGTTCGCAATTGGGGCAAATGTAACCCAGCCAATGGCCGAAGGCATTGCCCTTACCCCAAAGTTTTCCGTGATGTATGGCGCCGCACGAAGGACAAGGGACGTAATTGCGATCCACTAACGGGGCATTGCTGGTTTTATCTATCAATGTGACTTTGGGGATTCGCTGACCAAGAATTACTTCATTGATTGCCAAACCGGGATTTAAAACCCAATGCAGCAACAAAGGGTTGGGAAGTTTTTGAACGCTATATTTATTTTCATCATATGCCATGGCTTTTAGCTCCCTTTAATCATGTGTGGCGTTTCACTCGCCGAATTTTCTAGGATTTTAAATAGATCTCAATATCCGCTTTCTTGGCAGCTTTAATAAGGTCTTTGTCGAGCGTTGCCAAAGGTAGGCCCTCACGGATTGCAAGCTCAAGATAAGCGGCATCATAATTGCTGAGTTTGTACGCACGCGCTAAGGACATAGTTCTCGTAAAAGATTGACGCGCAGTGAGTGGATCAATATGCAGTGGCAGGTTTTCTAACTGAGCAATAAACCGTTCAATTTCGCCTAACGTGGTATCACCACGGTTCTCAGCACCCAACAGCACATTGGTAGCTTCTAAATGCCACAGGTTGGGCACAAAAGCATCAGCATCAGCAAGGCTGAGCAATACCGCCTCGGCATAGTGTTGATCGGCTTGTTTTTCACTTTCCAGATGCCAGCGCATCGCCACCGAGTTATCTAAAACAAATGCTGTCATTTGCGACCTGATTCCTTGAGTTCAGCTAATACCGCATCGCTAATCTTGTGTTTTTTGGATTTCAAGATGGTGGCAATAGCCGCTTCTGTTTTGAGCCTATCGCTCGCGCGGCTGGGTATTACATCAGCAATGGGTTTGCCACGGTTTGTAATAGTGAACGCTTCGCCCGCTTCCACACGGCGAAGGAGCTCAGGAAGCTTTGTTTTTGCTTCGTAGGAGCCAATTTCTTCAAACATGGATGTACCCTCATTTAACCTGTAGACCAGTATAGTGGTCTACAGATGAAGATCAAGCTATTAGACTAGGTATATGGTCTTTAGGTGGGGCAGTAAACCCTTGCTTATGGATAGCCGCGTTCGCGGTAATGGCACCGAGTGTATTGCTTTGGCTGGCAAACGCAGTGCCCGGTGCAGCGCGATTGGCTAATTGATCGGGCAGCCATTCAGTGGCCAAACCGTAATAGGTGGTGATTAAACGAATGGCGACATTATCGGCATGGAAGCGTGCACATGGCGTGCTCGAGGGTGTTGATACGCAGGCCGAGAATTAATGAGCGTGGCCGCTCGTCCAAGTAGGAAACGGATCAGGTAATGTTTTCCAATACTCCTGACCTTTTAATACTTCCTCTTCCGTGAGTAAGCACTGATCCAGCTGTGCGGTGACAAATTCTTTATCTAAATGCTGGCCGATAAATACCAATTCCTGGCGCATATCGCCAAAGGGTTCCACCCATTTATCCATAATATAATTTACGTGGTCTTCATCATCTGGCCATTGTTCTTTGGGAATAGCTTTCCAGAACATACCGGCGGCGCCGTGTTGCGCAATGCCGCCCGCCTGGCTCCACTGCCCAGCCCACTGCGGGCGCGATGCCAGCCAGAAAAATCCTTTCGAACGGAGCAATTTTCCCTTCACAGCTGGGCTTGAAAAAAACTCGTAAATTTTTTCTGGATGAAACGGGCGACGCGCATGGTAAGAAAAACTGCTGATGCCATATTCTTCGGTTTCCGGCGTATGTTCGCCGCGCATTTCTTTTAACCAGCCGGGCGCTTGCTGGGCTTTTTCGAAATTAAATTTTCCGGTGTTAAGCACCTTGTCGAGCGGTACGTTTCCGCGCTCAACGGGAATAATTTCGGCATCGGGATTCAGCTTGGTTAAAATCGCATACAGCTCGGCGAGTTTTTCTTCAGAAATTAAATCGGTTTTGCTGATTAACAACACATCGCAAAATTCAATTTGATCCACAAGTAAATCCGCCACGTTGCGTTCATCTTCTTCACCGAGACTTTCACCTGTTTCTTGCAACGAGAAGGCATCGTAATAATCATCTAAAAAATTGGCTGCATCGACCACAGTGATCATCGTATCCAGGCGCGCGACTTGGGAGAGGCTTTGTCCGTCTTCATCTTCAAACGTGAATGTCTCTGCAATCGGCAAGGGCTCAGAAATACCCGTGGATTCAATCACCAAATAATCAAAGCGCCCCTCTTTTGCCAT
>DQHS01000018.1 GCA_003524365.1 Cellvibrio sp.
ATGAGCTTGTGGTAATCGCGCCCGAGTGTGTAGCGGGAGACGTAGGCTTTGGTCGGGTCTTTGAGTATTTTGATTTGGGCTGTGTCGCCGGGCAGATAATCCATGCGCACCGCAATCACCCGCACAGTGCCGGGCAGCAACTCCGCTGGGCGCGAGCGTTTATTGCCGTGCGCGGCGAGCCATTCCATGCTGCCGTGATAACCCTTGGCCAACCATTCCTGCAGGCGCAATTCGGCATCGCCCAAATCGATATCGGTAATNNTGGTTGAGATCGAGGTCTGACATGGGCAGCAACTGAAGGAATGAAGCTGGCCATTTTGCCAGAATTGATAGGCGCAAGTGTGATAAGCGCTTGGGCTGATCTTGGCTAGACTCAACAGTACATGGTTACACACATAAAAACACCAATAAAACCAGAGGTCAGCATGTTTTCCAAATCGGTCATTATCAACACAACTCTGATGTTATCCCTGTGGTTTGTAGCCACTGTGCAGGCCCAGGCTCCCAGTGTTGTCCGCACTATTCCCCATGCAACGGATATGGATCGCTATACGCTCAAAATGCTGGAGTTGGCATTGAGTCATATAGATACACCTTACAAAGTCCAGCCGGATGCGGGCGAGCAGCGCACCCAAGGGCGTTACGTGGATGATGTGATCTCCGGCAAAGTAGACATCATGTGGGCGGCGACTGACCAGGATCTGGAAAATAAACTTCAACCCGTGCGCATTCCCTTATTAAAAGGATTATTGGGGCACCGCATTTTTTTGATCCACAAAGGCGATCAAGCCAAGTTTGATCAGGTAAAAACCTTTGCCGATCTGCTGCGGCTCAAGTTAGGGCAGGGCACAACATGGGCAGACACTAAAATTCTTGAAGCGAATAAATTAACGGTGGTAAAAACCAATAAATACCTAAGTTTATTGCATATGCTCGATGGTGGCCGTTTCGATGCATTTCCGCGCGGTGTGCAGGAGCCTTGGTCAGAGGTAAATTCAGTGCCGGGTTTGGAGTTGGAAGTCGAAAAGAAAATTATGCTGGTTTACAAAATGCCGTTTTATTTGTTTGTAAATAAAAATAACCAAAAATTGGCGAAGGATTTAGAGTTAGGGCTGAATCGCGCGCTTGCCGATGGCAGTTTTGATAAGGCCTTTTTTAGTGACCCCGCTATTCGTAGCGCGGTAGAAAAAGCAGATTTACAAAATCGCCTCGTATTTCAATTGGAGAATCCCCAGTTGCCAAAAGAAACGCCGGTTGATCGGCCGGAGTTGTGGCTGGATGTAAATAATCTGCAGTAACCTGCTGCGCGTCGCACACTTCTTCACAGTTTTGTTGGGCGTCGGTTCAGCCGTTTTTGTTATAGTCGGGACTCATTTTTTGAAGGATGTCTATTATGAAATATGCAATTACTGGTCTGTTGGCGGGTGTGTTAGCGGGCGTGTGCAGTTTTTCCGCAATGGCGACGCCATTGCCTGCGCAACCACATGTGTATGTAGAAGGTTCGGCCGAAATCGAAGTT
Source organism: Cellvibrio sp. (assembly GCA_003524365.1). Taxonomy (GTDB): domain Bacteria; phylum Pseudomonadota; class Gammaproteobacteria; order Pseudomonadales; family Cellvibrionaceae; genus Cellvibrio. Next base: position 1,520 of record DQHS01000018.1, read on the forward strand.
GAACCGGATATGATGACTTTTACTCTCAGCATCCAAACAGTGGATATAGATCTGGCCAAAGCCAAAGCCGATGTCGATGCCCGCTCGCGTTTGTTGATTGAGGCAAGCAAAAAATTTGGCATCAAAGCGGAGGATATTGCCACCACCGCTCTAAATATCCGCCCTGAATATGAGTACAAAGAAAACCAGCGCGTATTGACGGGCAACAACGTATCGCGCCAGGTGGATATCAATCTGCGCGATTTGAAAAAATATCCGGAGATGATGAAAGCCTTGGTCGATGCCAAAATCTCTGAAACCATCAATACCAATTTAACCCTCGCTGATAAAAAAGCCGTGGAAGAAAAAGTGCAAACTGCTGCAATGGACGATGCTAAAGCCCGCGCCGGTCGCTTGGCAAAATCACAAGGACAAGCATTAGGTGCGCCTTGGTCGATTTCAGAATTTAATAATCGCGGCAATGAGCGCTGGGAACTAACGCCGAATCGCCAGTTGATGGGGAGTTCTGCTAAAGAGGTGGGTGCTATGCGTATGGGTGATTCAGCTGAGCCTTTTGAACCGGGTGTCATGAAAATCAGTGCGCAGGTGTATGTGGTTTACCTGCTGAAATAATTCAATCAGGTACCCCTCCGTCATACCTGCGTTCGCAGGTATGACGGAGGGAATATCTTTAGAAGTGATTTAAAATTCCATTCTTTGTTTCAGCTCGCGTGCTTGTCGGCGTGAGCTGATCACTTCAGTTTTATCCTGCATTACAATCATCAATCCATCGCCAATCCAAGGCTCTATTCGATCAATAAAATTTAAATTGATAATATCCTGTCGGTTTGCACGAAAAAATGTATTGGGGGCGAGGCGCGCCTCTACATAATTGAGCGAGCGTGGTAAGAGTGCACTCTGGGCGTGAAAAAACACGCGCACATAATTTCCCTCGACTGATATGCGGCTGATATCGCAGAATTTCACAAAGTGGCAGCGTTCACCCTCGCGGATAAATACATGTTCCGGCGAATGTTGGTTGTGTACAGGAAACGATTCTGTTTGGTTTTGTGGTGCAGATTCGCGCTGCGCGATTTTTTCCAGCGCCGATGTCAAGCGCTCTTGCGTCACAGGTTTTAATAAATAATCTAACGCATTTACCTCAAAGGCACGCAGAGCGTGTTGTTCGTACGCCGTGGTGAAAATGACTTTGGGGGTGTAATCGCATTGTTCGAGCAGATCAAAACCGCTGCCATCGGGCAAGTGAATATCCAGTAGCAATAATTCCGGCTGTAATTCATTGACGAGTGCGAGTGCAGATTGTACATCGCCCGCTTCACCTGCTATCACGCAATGTGGATGTTCAGTTAATAAACCACGCAATTCTTTGCGCGCGAGTCGTGAGTCATCAACAATAATTATATTCATGCTATCTGTTCCAATTTTAAAACTAGCACTTTTTTAAAGCGGCAAACACACACGTGCAACGACGTTTGCGCCGAGTTGTAATTCAACTTTCGCCTGCTCGCCAAATGCCATCGCCAGACGTTCGCGCGCATTCGCGAGGCCAATCCCATTACCCTGATGCAGCGCCGGTAATTCTGCAGCGGGATTCTCCACTTCCAATTGCCATTCGTTGCTATTCAATCGCTGCGCACGCAGGCTCACCAAGCCACCGGAGCGACGACCCGCAATGCCGTGTTTGATCGCATTTTCCACCAGCGTTTGCACCAGCAGTGGCGGCACTTTGGCATCCAGTAGTGAATCATCAATCACAAATTCATATTGCAAACGCTGTTCAAATTGCAATGCTTCCAGTGCGAGATAACCGCGCACCCAATCGAGTTCCTCGCGCAAAGGCACAGTGATATGTGCTTCCGCCTGCAGTAAGCCGCGCAGCAAGGTCGCTAAATCGGCTAAGCCTTTACGCGCTGCCTGCGGATCTTCCAGAATTAATGAGCGTAAATTATTGAGCGAATTAAATAAAAAATGGGAATTAATTTGGCTACGTAAAAACTGTAACTCGATTTCGCGCAATTTTGCCTGGTCGCGCCAATGGGCGATTTCAGTTTCGCGGCGTTTTTTAAATTCAGTGCGCAATAAATACAGCATCGACCAGAGCGCTAACATAAATGCGGTATTGAATGTATATAAAACAAAACTGCTAGTGCTGAACGGGTGAATGCCAGAGCTATGTTCCGGCGCCAGGGCGACAACCGCATAAATCAGCAGGTGCAATAATATTTGTATGGCCAGTGCCGCACAGGGGATAAGCCAGCCTAAATGCAGGCAGGTGCGCAAAAAGGTGAGCTGCGGTTGTGCGCGCAAATAAAGCGCCCGCAATTGGTGGCTGGTGAGTAACAGCATGAACGACAGCGTGACAAAAATGCCAATCGCCGCACTGGAGAAACTATTCCAGAGCACAGCAAAAATAATATTCAGCAGCAGATAGCTGCCCCAAAAAAAGCCTTGCGCCAGCAGGTACTGGCGCGAGTAGTGAGTGACGTAACCTTGATTCATTTTGCGCTCAAAAATCCGCTTATTTGTTGGTTAACCCAGTCGCCATCATCCCAGGTTAAAAAGTGGTAGCCGGTATCAGACATACGTATATCAACGTTCTTCAGTTTTTCATATTGCAGTTTATAAATTCCGGCAGTGCTGTCTTTGGTTGAACCGTAAGCTTTATAAGCTGCCCAGGCACCTAACACCAGTGTGGGTTGTTTGATTGCCGCTACATCGCTGCGCAGATCGGTTGTCATTAGCGCGACCATCGCCTGGATAGTGGTTGTGCGGTCACTGCTTTTGCTCCACTCGATTAATAGCGGCAGATGCTCAGGATTATTGCTCATACCTTGCATATTGGTCGCCGCATTTTTTTCATAATCCGCCTGACTTTGGTTGTTCATCATCGCACGCATTTGCTCCGCTTGCGGGCGCATCAACTCAGCGGTCATTGCTGGATTTTGAATCGCCGGATAAAACGGCAGCGCATCGACAATCACCAGCGTATCAACCAACTTCGGTGCCTTCAGTGCAAGCATCAAACTGAGTGTGCCGCCCAAGCTGTGCCCCACCAGTGTGATCTTACGTAATTTATGCGTTTTGATATAAGCCAGGATCTCGTCGCGCATCGCGATTAAAAAATCCTGTTGTAAACTGTGTATGGCAGGGTGACCCGCAAAGCCGGGCAATTGCAACAAATGACACCGGTATTTTTTTTGAAAATAATCACAGGTAGGGCGAAAAGTGTCTTTGCCGCTGTTGAGACCCGGAATAAAAATCAGTGCTGGACCAGTGCCTTTGGTTTCAACCGATAATGCGCTCTTGGTGTTATTGGATGCAATTGTCTCACCGTAACTTTGATTGGATGACAACACACTTACCAGAATGGCAATGATGATCGCGGTAAGTGCGCCCATGCTTAGGCCACTATTGTTTTTGCATAACATATATTGCTCCCTAACTCTGAGGTTGATTTGATTAACTCAACATCACTATATGAGCAGGGCAAAAGGCGTGGGGCAGGTTTCGTGAAAGAGGTTATAAGTCGTGGCTAGCGGCCAAAAAAACGGGTGAGTGGCACAGCCGTGAAATCGGTTTGTGGCAGCTGGTTAATCCGCACAACTCTGCGCAATATATTCCTTCCATTTCACTATATCGGTGCCATCGGAATCAAACAGGCTGAGGCCGATTAAATAATCGCCCTCGCTTTCATGTGGGCGACACCATTTGACTTCAGTGACGAGTAAAAACTGACGGTCGCTTGCTTCATCGCGGATGCAGCAGCGCAGGATGATATCAGTGGCCACTGCTTCGTGGGCGATCACCCGCAAACCGTTGGCGGAAATATCCAGGCTTTTGCTGACTACCAAGGTTGGTTCGCCGTTGGCAGACGAGTCGAGTTCGATAATCACGGTGAGTTGATTGTCGAGTCGGTACTCCTGGCGTTGATCATTATTATTCATAGGTTTTTCCATCACACTGCTTACCTGAATGGTTGCCTGGTTTTTTTGTTTAAACGCGTTGTTTGGTATCTTTATTTAAGAAATGTCGCGGCGCAAACCGCGAATCACTTTGGCCAATTGGTCTTCAAAATTGTCGCCGTTGCGCAAGATTTTTAGCTGATCTTCCACCATCAATGCAATTAATTGCTCGCGCGTATATTCAGCCAGTTTGCGCCCAACCTGATCAGCAAAAATATATTTTCCGGTGGAGCTGATAATCACCGACAGTTTCGCGCGCAATTTTTCTGCTGTATTAACTTCGCTGTTAATCTCCAGCCATGCGCCGACTTGCAATTCGTTAATTTGTTGTGTGGCTTGTTGATGTTTGGCAATCGTTTCAGCGGCCTGTGTCGCCGCTTGTTCAATGCGCAAACGCTCAGCCTCAATCGCTTGTTCTGCATCGCGCCGCATTTTGTCATCGGCCAGTGTGCGCGCTTCCTGCATGGCTTTGCGCGCGGCGGTACGGCGTGCTTCCAGCTGTTCTTCCATGCGTGCTTGTGCAGCCAGGCGCTCGCGCTCGGAAGATTCGGCGGCAGCTTGTTGTTGGGCGATAAGCGCGCGCACCACTTGTTCGGCTTTGTTTTTTTTCAGCAATAATTGCGCCTGCACGCTGCGATTAGCGCGCTCGATCAAGGGCGGCAGGACCGAGTTAATAATCGTGGCAATGTGTTGCGTCTGCAACCGACGTGCAATACCTGTGGATAAGCACAGGGCAAAATCCTTGGTGTTTTTATTCATCACTTTGCGCCCGGTGTGATCGACAAACAATAGCTGGTCGATGGCTGGATTTTTCAGCGCGAGTTTGCAACGAATGCTCTCGGAACCATCACCATTAAAGATAATCCAGTCGCCAACACTGATGCTTTCCGTTTGTTGCAGCAGCGTTTTGGGAATGTGGGTGTTGTGATCGCTCTGCCCACCGGCGCAATCGAGCTCCGGGAATAGAGCGCATTCTTGCGGTTGTTTTTGGATCGCACACATCAGGCAGTGATTTAATTGTTCAACCAGCTGGGCATAGGCTTGGGCATTACTGTTTGGATGTTGCAGGCTGCGCTCCAACTCAGCGAGCACCAGCGGGATTTGCTCATAGAGCCGCTGATCGTCTACTTCAATATCCTCACCGGAAAATAGTTGCCCGAGCGCAGGCAGCAGACGCTGCCAGCTTTTCCACAAAGTCACANNCTGCCAGCTTTTCCACAAAGGTAGTTGCGGCAGCTCAGCGGGATCGGTATTAAACGCCCAATATTGCAGTTCACTTTTGAGTGTGACGGCGATGGGGTTATGCAATTCGGTTGGCAACGGGCGCTCGGCGAGACTGTGATTAATGGCCTCAGCCACGCGTGTTTCGGCGCTGATTAATTTCAGGTTGGCCAGTTCGGTTTCGCACAAGCGGGATTCAAGCATGGCGGCGCGTTTGTCTTCGGCGGCGACCCAGGTAGTAAATTCTTCGAGCTGCTGTTTCAGGTTAGCGGCACCGGCGTTTTGTTCCTCTTCGCTGCCTGACCAATAGGCCGTGGCGAGCGCCAGCAGGGCGCTAAGTTTATCGAACACTTGTTGGTTGGGTTTGGAATCGCGCGCGCACCAATGGCTTGCGGGTGGTGTGATAGTGGAAAAAAACGCGCGCAGTGGGTGTTGTTCGCCGCAGTAAAACTCGTCGTCGCTGGCGATCTGTTTTAAAGCGGCGGATTTGAATTGGTTTAGCAAAGGTTGCAGGCGTTCATCCCACTGATTGGTGTGGGTAAACCCGGAAAAAAATTCGGCCGCCAGTTGCTGGCGCAGGTTAGTGGGATCGACCGACTCGGCCGCAGCGATACTGGCAAACACTTCGCTGAGTTGCAGCGAGTCGCCATCGATAATAGCTTGCAGGGCAAATTCAGACATGCAGCTCCATTACTGTAATAGATGGTAGTAAAGATCGTAATAAAGATGGCGGTAAGAAAGGGCGCCAGTGAAATCAACAAACAGAAGCTCCTGCTCAATATAGTCAACTTGGCTGGGTGCTGCTGCATTTTCTCTGCCATTCTGGCGAAGCCTTAACTTCATCCAGGCCGGCGAAGCCCCTCTTGACCAATAAGGCGAAGCCTTAACCCCATCCAGAATAAGTTGCGTATAATCGCGCCCCATTCCTGCCCCTATTGGTTGCGCCCCATGAAAATTACCGCATCGTCCCCTTTTCTTTACACCGCCAGCGAAGCCTATGCGCTGGATGCAGCCGCTATCGCCAGTGGAATTCCAGCCATCCAGTTGATGAAACGTGCGGCGCGTGCGGCATTTGATCTGCTACTAGAGCACTACCCTGCACCGGAATTGATTAGCGTTTATTGCGGTGCGGGCAATAACGGCGGCGACGGTTATGTGCTTGCGGCTCTGGCGGCGCAACGCAAGTTGCCGGTTCAGGTGATTCAATTGACGGCTGCGGAAAAGCTCAATGGTGAAGCGCGTCAAGCGTATGATTTTGCCGTGCAGGAAGGGGTAAACATTTTTTCTTTTGCTCAGGCCTCTGCACCATCGAGCGGCGTAATTGTGGATGCATTGCTTGGAATTGGTTTGCGCGGCGCGCCGACGGGCGAGTTTGCAGCGGCGATTGAGCAGATCAACCAATGCCGTCTGCCAGTAATCGCGCTCGATATTCCCTCCGGCCTAAATGCCGATACCGGTGCTGTTGCTGGAGTTGTAGTACAGGCAAATCTCACCATCACCTTTATCGCCAGCAAGCGCGGATTATTGACTGGCCGCGGACCGGCGGTTTGCGGTGAGTTAGTACTTGCTAATCTGGATGTCCCTGCTGTTACTTATGGTGAGGTAACTGCTAGTGTCGAACGTCTATCTCTTAACGAGCTGATAAACCTGCTCGCCCCGCGCGCTGCCGATGCCCATAAAGGCGACTTCGGCCATGTGATGGTGATTGGCGGTGATACTTGCTACGGCGGCGCCGCTCTGATGGCAGCTGAGGCAGCGGCGCGTACCGGCGCAGGCAAAGTGAGTGTCGCGACTCGCCCTGAACATGTGGCGGCGATCCTCGCGCGGCGCCCGGAAATTATGGCCTGCGGTGTGGTCTCTGGTCAGGAACTGGAACCGCTGTTGGCGCGTCCGACGCTGCTGGTTGTTGGCCCAGGTTTGGGGCGCACACCTTGGTCAGAGCAGATGCTGCAACAGGCAATCAAATCCGGTTTGCCGTTGGTGCTGGATGCGGATGCACTGAATATCATCGCCGAAGGTCGTGTTGTCCCAGTGGCTAGTCATCAACAACACAGCCCCTGGCTACTGACTCCTCATCCAGCAGAAGCCGCGCGTTTATTGGGCATCACCACCGCTGAAGTGCAGGCTGATCGTTTTGCAGCAGTGCGGGCGATTAGCGTGCGCTACAAGGCCAGCGTGATTTTAAAAGGCGCAGGCAGTCTGGTGGCCTCGGTTGATGGGTCTATTGGAGTCGTTACCGACGGTAATCCTGGCATGGCCAGCGGCGGTATGGGCGATGTGCTCTCCGGTATTCTGGGCGGCTTGATGGCGCAGGGTTTGAGTGCACATGACGCAGCGCGCTTGGGCGCAGTCGTTCATGCCTGTGCTGCGGATCTGGCCGCAGAAGATCTCGGTCAGCGCAGTCTGTTGGCGACTGATTTAATTCCCTATTTGGGCGAATTGCTTTAAGGAGTTGGCGATGGAAACCCTGGTGCGCATCATCGATAACGACAGCGACATGGTTGCCTTTGGCGAACGGCTTGGCGCTATTCTGGCCGCTTATAATGGTGCGCTCTCGGTGCATTTGCGCGGCACCCTCGGCGCCGGCAAAACCACCCTCACACGCGGGATACTGCGTGCGTTTGGTCACACCGGCGCGGTTAAAAGCCCCACTTATACCCTGGTGGAAGCCTACGAATTTGGCGCGCGCCGTGTGTATCACTTTGATTTATACCGCTTGGGCGATCCCGAAGAGCTGGAGTACATGGGTATTCGCGATTACTTTATCGATCGCAACCTCTGCCTGATTGAATGGCCGGAACGGGGCGAGGGAGTTTTGCCTGCACCAGATTTAACGGTACATATTTGTATCGCCGGAGACGGGCGGGAACTTGAATTGCAAGCGCCTGGCAGTGCCCTGCAGTCCTTGCTGATTAACCTCTAGTCGATAATTAACCAATACAATTTTCATTTCCAAAACGATAGGATTTGTCTGCCTATCATAATTCTCTTCGCCTGGATTCGGGCTTTGTTTGATCCTGCTGCCACTCGCCCATAAAAAATAAATCAGTGTTACTTTTGTTACTGCTGTGTATTTTTGTAATGTTTTTCTGCATTTTCACTGATCAAAAACTACCTATATTATCCATTTATGCAAAGTTTATTGACATCTTTGTTTCGCTCNNGATCAAATAAATAAATCAGTGTTACTTAATAATAAAGGCTAAATAACTGACGCTGCGGACAAGCAAAGGCAAATGCAAATTAGCTACATTAATAGCGGAGAAAAATAATGCGTCATATCATCAATTCAATTCGATGGGTTCCTGTGAGTGCGTGCAGTTTATGTGTGATGACACTGGCACTTGTGGGGTGCGGTGGGGGCAGCGACGGGGGCATTAAAAAAAGTAGTGTCGAGCTGATTGTGTTGGAAGAGGGGCAAACCGTGGCGGATGTGTTGAGGCCGCGCAGTTCCAGTCTTTCCAGTCTATCCAGTAGCTCATCGGGTACTGGTGGGGAGGTGCCTATCACCGCTGACCCCGAAATAGAGGGGGATCGTTTATTTGTGCGCTCGACCGATGGTCAGCAAAATATTTCCGGCTTTGAATTCTGTTGTGGGCAATTTGATACCTACCAAGAACATGAATTTTTAGATGCGACAGGTGATTTCATTAAGCTGGACGGTGGCTTCTGGGGCAGTGGTGTTGAAGGCACTATCGGTGAACGTGTTTTTTCAAGCTATGGTGATGGTTTTGACGATGCTGCTGATACTTCTGCCGCCCAGCTTGGCCCAGAGGCGATGGGCTCATTGCGGAGTCCGGTGTTTACCATTGCGCGCAATTACATAAATTTTCTGATTGGCGGGGGCGGCAATCGTTTTGATACTGCCAATGCAACGGCAGTGGTGTTGATTGTTGACGGTAAGGTCGTGCGCCATGCTCACGGCAAAAACCAGGATAATAAAGTGACTTGGGACTCCTGGGATGTCAGCGAGTTTGCTGGAAAAAGCGCCCAGCTAGAATTTATCGATCATCACCCGAATGACGGTTCCGATGCCTCCCTGCCTTATCTCCTCGCTGATGAATTTCGCGCGGCAGATAAAGCGGCAGTAGCACCCCCTGCCTCATCAAAAGTTCCAACATCCATCGCGGTAGCCGCCGATCCGCTGGCAATTGGCCAGCCCTTGTTCACACGTTTAACGGATGCGAATCAAAATATTGCGGGCTTCGAGTTTTGCTGCGGTCGTTTTGATACTTATCAGAATCACAGCTTTATCGCGTCAGGTGATTTTATTCGTTTTGATGGTGGGCAATGGGCGAGTGATATTGCGAACAAGCAGGGTGATCGGGTATTTGCCAGTTATGGGCAGGGCTTTGCCGATGAGTCCGATGCTGTCGGCGAGTGGTACGGATGGGAGGCGACAGGCACCTTGCGTAGTCCCGTGTTTACCATTACTTCCCCCTATATTAATTTCCTTGCGGGTGGCGGCACTAACAAATTTGACTCCGCGTATGCAACAGCGGTTGTACTGCGTGTGAATGGAAAAATTGTTCGCCAGGCAACAGGTAATGGTCTGGAGAAAACGCTGGGTTGGACGACCTGGGATGTATCCGGATTGATGGGACGTGAAGCGGAAATTGAAATAATTGATAAGCATGACAACTCCATTGAGGACGGTAGTTTCCCATTTTTGTTACTCGATGAGTTTAAACAAGCGAGTATGGCGGCGGCGGTACCGGCGGATGACAGTGTTGTGAGTCAGGTCGATGGTCATGGAAAAAGTCTGGCGTTGGATATGGGCGACCCCAATCCTTTTTATGACAACGGCAATTACTATATTTACTACTTGCAGAATGGCGGTTTTCACCCATGGTATATGGCAAAAACAAATAATTTGCTGGATATGTCCTATCCATTGGAAGTGTTGCCTGCCTCGGGTGATGCAGCTAAACAGGATCAGTGGATTGGCTCGGGTAGTGTGATTAAAGATAGCAACGATAACTATCATTTGTTTTATACCGGACACAACCAGCAACACAATCCGGTTGAAGCGGTTATGCACGCGGTAGCAACAGATAACACATTGGCCAACTGGGAGACCAAACACGAGCTGACTTTCTCGGGAGCGAACGGCTATAGTAATTTTGATTTTCGTGATCCATTGGTATTTTGGAACAGCACAGCACAAAAATATTGGATGTTAATTACATCGCGTTATCAATCAAAAGCGGCTATTGGTTTATACACTTCAGATGATCTAAATACCTGGGCTGCTGCTGAACCTTTGTATACCGAAGTGTCGCCATTGAACCTTGAAGTTGCCGATTATTTTTCGCTGGGTACTACGCCGTTTATTATCTATTCAGACCAGCGCGACAGTTCACGCCAAGTGAAATACCTGCGTGAAAATGCTTCTGTTTGGGAAAAACCATTGAATGATGCCCTGGACGGTAACGCGTTTTATGCGGCCCGCACTGCCGGGAATCAGGACGAGCGTTTATTATTCGGGTGGGTATCACACAAAAAAGGTCGCAGTGATAGCGGTGTGCCAATTTGGGGAGGTGATTTAATGGTTCATCAGCTGCATAAGACGGATGACGGGCAATTAGCTGTTTCCCTGCCGGAAAAATATCGCACAGGTTTATCCGTTGCTCAGCCGGCGGATATTGTCTGGACTCTCGGTGCTGCTGCGGAAAGTGAAGAGTCTATAGTGGTGGATGCAAATTCCGCGTTTACCCTTGCGCCTTCGACACAAAAGAATCGCTTGGCATTTAGCGTAAACAGCGCAAATGAGAATGCCCAATTTGGTATTGAATTGCGTAATACTGCGACTAACCAGCGCGTTGTTATCGCGGTAGATGCGGCAAATGGTTTGGCAAAATATTACCGTGACGGTGATGCTGCCAATCCTGACAACCCCGTTGTTGCAGTGCCGCTTGATATTATCGAGGGCATAAATATTGATGTGCTTTTGGACCCGCAAGCGGGTGTAGGTGCGGTGTACTTTAATAATTATCGCGCACTGAGTTTCAGGCTCTATGGTTTACCTGAATATGAAGTGGGCGTTTATTCAGGCGCAGATGCGATTGCTGTCACTGATCTTGAACGATTTTCCCGGTAATTAAAAAGTGATAGTGCGGGGCAGTATTTTTTGCCCCGCATTACTAAGATATACCTAAGCTAAATGAGTTGTTTTTATGAATAAAATAATATTTTGGGCCGTCACTGTTGCTGTTGCGGGTTTTCTTTTTGGTTTTGATACCGCTGTTATATCCGGGGCGGACCAACCGATACAAAAGTTATGGGATACCAGCCCGCTCTTCCACGGCTTGTTTATTNNGCGTTGTGGGGAACAGTGATCGGCGCCCTGCTAGGTGGCATTCCCTGCGATCGATATGGGCGTAAAGCTACCTTAATTGGGATCGGTGTCTTATATCTTGTGTCCGCGATTGGCGCAGCCGTAGCTATGGATCCATATACTTTTTCTTTCTTGCGTTTTATCGGTGGCCTAGGGGTGGGGGCTTCATCTATTGCTGTGCCTGCTTATATTGCGGAAATCGCGCCTGCAAAGCATCGTGGCAGATTGGGAGCAATGTTCCAATTTCAAATTGTATTTGGAATCCTGGTTGCTTTTTTTTGCAACTACATGATTTCTGGCATGGGTGAACATGATTGGCGTTGGATGTTAGGGGTTGAGGTGCTTCCTGCTGCTTTATTTTTATTGATGGTTTTAAAAGTTCCTGAGAGTCCACGTTGGTTGTTATTACATAAACAGGATGAAACCCAGGCGCGCGCGGTGTTGCAGTTGATGAATGAGACGGATGTGGATCAAGTGGTTAATTCCATTCGCAATGCCCAGCAGCGCTCCTTGGGTGATCGGCTGTTTTCCGGAAAATTTAAGATGCCGATTTTGTTGGCATTTTTAATCGCTTTTTTTAATCAGGCGTCGGGCATTAATTTTATTATTTATTTTGCGCCGCGGGTTTTTGAGTTGGCGGGGCTCGATAGTTCGTCTTCGCTGTTATCAACTGCCGGTGTCGGCATAGTTAATTTAATTTTTACCATGCTGGGGTTGTATTTAATTGATCGGCTTGGGCGTAGGTTTCTTCTATTGATCGGTTCTGTTGGCTATATTATTTCACTTGGTGTTGTCGCTTGGGCGTTTTATTCCGGAGTAGGTGGCTTGCTTGTAGTGTTTTTTGTTTTCCTCTTTATTGCATCACATGCTGTTGGTCAGGGGGCTGTGATTTGGGTATTTATTTCTGAGATTTTTCCAAATAGTGTGCGCGGCAAAGGGCAGTCGCTGGGGGCAGGAACTCATTGGGTTTGCGCAGCATTAATTGCATTGTTAATGCCTTACTTCCTCAACGAGTTTAAGCCGCATGTCATCTTTATGTTTTTCGCCTTTATGATGGTGCTGCAGTTGTTGTTTGTGCTCACTATTATGCCTGAGACTAAAGGACGTACGCTTGAGTCTTTGTCGGATGATTTGGCAGATACTGCAAAGGAGTGACGTTAGGACTGTATTAAAATTTGATTAAAAAAACGGTGCAATTTGACACCGTTTTTTTTAGATAAATTTAATTGCTCAGTCGATCAGGAACGCCACCTTTCAGCAAAATAGTGCGATCAGGGGCGAAGTGGCTATAAAGCGGTAGTATGGCGCCGCCGATAGCAATTGCGTCCTCGCCGAGTGAGCCCTGGTGCAATTTTGGGATAAACAAATTTTCCTGCGTTAACGCATCAAGGCGTCGTTGTACCATACTGACTAATTCACTTAACAGGTAACCTGGCAACTCTGAATCAATCACAACGGCTTCAAGGTCAAGGAAGCTGATGCTGGCCATGATGCCGTATAACAAACTGTCGGCACAGTCCACCATCCAATCATGTACCAGCGCGCGATGCTGATCGATGATTGTTGGCAGCTCACTAATATGATCAATAATCACCTGATGATATTGCAGATGATTGAGTAGAGTGGTTATTGACGCGCGATTTACCAATGTGTCCCAATTTTTATCGGCGCCTGCACTGTCCAGTGCCGAGCGAGGTACTGGTAGTGTGGCGAGGCAAGCGGCATTACTGTGAATCCCGCGTTCGAGATCGCCATTGAGTACCAGTCCTCCGCCAATCAATGTGCCCACATAGACGTATAAAAAATTTTGCAGGTTTGGATACTTGCCGAAGTGCATTTCTGCCGCCGCTGCTGCCGAGCAATCATTTTCAAAAAAAATGGGGTATTGGATGCGAGCGCCCAGATCGCTGGCAAAATCGAAATCGCGCCATTCCGTTGCCTGTTGGTCGGACATCTCATGTTGTGCGACCCATTTGCCGATAAACCAGGGCATGGCTATGCCGATGCCGGTAAAGCGTGTGATTTGTGTTGGGCTCAATTTTTTTATCAGCAACGATACTTCATGCTCAATCAGGTTGAGTAAATCATTTGGGCTGGGGGACTGGTAGTCGCGCGTCGTTTTTGCAAGTAAATCACCAGCAAAGTTCGCGAGTACCAATTCAATATTTTGGCGACCTAATTTGACACCTATGGAAAACAATCCATTTTCATTAATTTGATAAAGGTGCGAGGGTTGGCCTACTCCCTGGCTGCGACGGCCAGATTTTTCAATCAGGCCGCGTGTTTCCAGTTCGTCGACAATGCGCGTCATGGCGGGCAAGGTCAGCCCCATATGGCGGGACAAATCGGCTTTGGAAGCGGCACCGGTTTTGCGTAGTACGGAAATAACAATGCGCTCATTGTACTGACGTAAGGTTGAAGAATTACTGCCTTGGCTCATAATTAAATCATATTGTGAATGTTGCAAAAGTAAGAGCAAGGATGATAAACCCCTGTCACCTGAGGTGCCAGCACCCCGACAATTTATTGTGCGTTGCTTGCGCGCAGCGCTGCATGTAATTCAGCGCGTGTTGGTGGCACACAACCGATGCGCGAGACGTTGATACTGGCGGCGGTAGTAGCGTGATGCAGCATGATTTCAAGGTGTGCGGTGCTTAACTGCTGTGGTGCAATCTGATCCAGGTTGTGCTCATGGAGGTAAGTGAGCAGTGCTGCATAAAATGTATCACCGGCGCCGACGGTATCGCCCAGTATTATCGGTGGAACCACAGTGGCGGTTACTCGCTGTGTGCGGGTGATTATTTGTGCCCCCTTATCTCCGAGGGTGTAAGCGAGCAGGCCATTACCCATGATCTCCAGTATTTTATTGACAGCATCTTCGTGGGTAAGTTGTGGGTAGAGTTCGGCTAGATCTTCGTTGCTGGCTTTCAGGTAATCACACAATGGGATCAAGGTAAATAAGCCATTGATATAGGCTTGTTGATCGGAAACAAATCGACTGCGAACATTAATGTCGATACTGATTTTTATATTTTTTGCTTTTGCCTTGTTAATGATATTCATCAGTTTTGGTAAATCTTGCGGCTCCAGTGCGAGTGAGCCTGTGTGCAGGATGCGTGTTTCCGCCGGTATTGCGCTAAATAATTGTTCGCTGTCGAAATCACGGTCGGCAATACCTTGACGGTAAATGCTGTAGTGCGGATGCCCGAACTGGTCAATGGAGACCAGTGCAATGGATGAGGGCAGGTGCGAGTAGTGTTCGCTATTGTGTATCACGTGGTGCGTTTGCAGGTAATTTGCAAATAAATGACCAAAACGATCCTGTGAGAGCGGATTCAAATAAGAGCAAGCAGTATCCAGTTTCCCCAAGCCTATCGCCAGATTAAACGGCGAGCCGCCCAAATGTGCGGTGAAGCTGCCATCCTGCTGCATCAATAAATCGACGATGTTTTCCCCAATAACTGCAATCATTTTTCTACCTATCATTTTTTGTTTGCGATTCGCGCATTTTTTTGACTGCGCCGTTAAGTGTGTATATTGGTAACAAGTGTTTATGGTTGAGCTGCATTTTTTTGATATGTTAATCATTGTAACAATTTATAGTGTTTTTGCTGATAAATTTAAAATCTATAATAATCAAGTAATTAACTATTAATATTGAATTTTAATTAATTAATTTCAATTTATTATTATTCATATCTTTTAAATAGTAAATCAGTGTTATATATTTGTTTTGTCGCGGTTACACGCTTGTATGAATAGGTTGTTGTCTGCGTTCGGCAATTGAGTTTGGTAATCGTGGCTGCGTGTTTCCTGAGAGGGAGAGAGGCTCAACGGGGCATCAGAAATTAAAAATAAACAGCGGGGCTGTCGTCAATGATGAATAAAAAACAGTTTGTATTGGGTACGCTTTTTTGTGCGGTACATGCGTCTGTGTGGTCGGTGCCAGGCTATGCACAAGCGCCGGAAGACATTGTGTCTGAAGATGTACCTGTAGCGGCAAGTGAAGCGGCTCAAGGGGCTGCAAAAGAAAATGAGCAGCTTGAAGAAACTTTGGTGGTTGGCTACAGCACTGCCAAAAAAGAAGATATTACTGGAGCCGTCGCTGCCGTTAATTTGGATGATGTCAGTAGCAAACCGTCCGGCAATATTATGCAAAATTTGCAGGGGCGTATTCCCGGTGTGCAGATCCTGACCAACGGTAGCCCGAACTCTACAGCGACCGTGCGTATTCGCGGTCAGGGGTTGGGTGTGTTGGGTTATAACGATCCGCTCTATGTTATTGATGGGGTGCCGACTAATTCAGGAATGCACGAGCTTAATTCACACGATATTGAATCGATCTCGGTCTTGCGCGATGCAGCTTCGGCCAGTATTTATGGTTCGCGTGCGGCAAATGGTGTGATTATTGTAACCACTAAAAAAGGGCGAGAAGGCACGCATGTCGATGTCAAAGTTAATCACACCACAGAGCAATTTAATTACGATTTGAATCCGCTGACAACGCAGCAGCGTGCCGAAGTGGTATGGCGTGCAGCGGTCAATGATCGTTCCAATCCCAACAGTGCTAGCCCGTTGTACGCTTATGATTGGAACGGTAATTTCAATAACCCTGAATTGTATTCAGTTATTCTTCCCACGTTTATTGATGGCGCAAACACTATGCGCCCGGCAGATACCAATTGGTTTGATTTGGTAACGAAAACCGCTACCTCCGAAGATGTTCATATCGGTATCTCCAGCGCGGATGACGATACCTCTACTTATTTCTCTCTCGGTTATTTGAATCGTGAGGGCGTGGTAGATGCTTCTGCGTTTGAGCGCTTGAGTGTGCGTTTGAATTCCGAACATCTGTTTGCTGATGGTCGCGTCAAGGTCGGTGAAAATTTAACAGTCACCAATCAGGAGCAAAACCTGGTTAATGATTTGGCTGGCAATATTTTGGGTTTGGCGATTGAACAGCAATCCATAGTGCCGGTGCGCACCGAGGATGGAAAAGGGTGGGGCGGGCCGACGGCGGGTATTACCGACCGCGATAATCCGGTACGCATTATTGAAATGAATAAAGACAATGTCAGTCGCTTTAATAAAGTGTTGGGTAATGTGTATGTAGAAGTGACACCAATCGATGATTTAACACTGCGCAGCAGTTACGGCGTCAACTACGGTCAATTTAAATTCAGGAACTTTACCAAGAAATTCACCGCGGGCAGCTTGCAGTTTGATGATCGCCTGACGGTCAATGACGATTGGAATTTGAGTACCGTTTGGTCCAATACCGCACAGTATAAATTTACCCTGGGTGATGCGCATAGTTTCAATACGCTCGTTGGTACTGAAACTATCGATTTTGAAGGTGAAGGCTTTAGCGGTACAGCCTCCGGTTTTGCCTCCCAGGATCGCAATTACGCTTACCTGTCGCAAGGTAGCAGCGGCGTCTCTGTTACCGGTTTCGGTAATGAGTGGGTTTTAAAATCCTATTTCGGTAAGGTTGATTACGATTACGAGGGGAAATATCTGGCATCTGTTACCGTGCGCCGCGATGGCTCTTCGCGCTTCGGTGAAAATAACCAGTGGGGAGATTTTCCTTCAGCCTCTGTCGGTTGGCGCATCAGCGACGAAGACTTCTTTAATGTTGACGCCGTTGACGATCTGAAATTCCGCGCAAGCTGGGGGCAGAACGGCAACCAGGAAATCAATACCCGTGCAATCGCAACTATTTATGAATCGCGCTATGCAACTCAATCGCTGTTTACCACCTTGCAAGATGAAGGCACCGCGTATGATTTATATGGTGCTGATCAGGGAACCCTGCCATCCGGTTTTGCAAAAATTCAAACCGGCAACCCAAATCTTAAATGGGAAACTTCCACCCAGACCAACTTTGGTATCGATTTTGATTTGTTCGGGCGCAGCGTATACGGCAGCATCGATTGGTTTGAAAAACGCACCGAAGATATTCTCACCACCACCCAGCCGCTGGCGACAGAAGGTGAGGGGGCGCAGATGATTGTCAATGGTGGCACCATTGACAACACGGGTGTTGAACTGATGCTGGGTTATGTCAACGAATTTGAAATTTCCGGTGTGGGGCTGTTCGGTGTAGATATTACCGGCAACATTTCTGCAATAAAAAATAAAGTGGTCGATCTTCCCTCCGCCGTTGTTAATTCCTTCGGCGGCAATGGTCAGGACAAAACCATTCTCGGTGAATCAATCAATACCGTTTACGGTTATGTGGCTGATGGTTTATTCCAGAATCAGGCAGAAATTGATGCTCACGCCACACAAAGTGGCGCAGGACTTGGGCGCATTCGCTATAAAGATCTGAATGATGATGGTGTGATAAACGATCAGGATCAGGACTTTTTTGCTACGACCGATCCAGATTTTATTTATGGCTTGAATATCAAGGTCACGCATAAACAGTGGGATTTTAATATGTTCTGGCAGGGAGTCCACGGTGGATATATTAAAAACAACTGGCGTTTATTTACCGATTTTTCATCGTTGAATATTGGCTCCAACTATGGCGATAGAACCCTGAACGCCTGGACACCGGAGAATACCAATACTAACGTTCCCGCCTTAACTCTTATCGATCGCAACAACGAAGGGCGCGAATCCAGTTTTTACTGGGAATCGGCTACCTATCTCAAGCTACGGAATTTGTCTGTCGGTTATACCTTCGAGGATTTCGGTTTTGAGCGCGCGCGCGTTTATTTGAGTGCGGAGAATTTGTTAACGATTACTCCAGACGGCACGCTCAGCCAAGACCCCGAAGCTCCCAATGGTGTGTTCCCGAACCCGCGTCGCATAACGCTGGGTGTTGATATGACTTTTTAATTCAACACCACCGATAACAATAGAGAATTTATAAAGGTATTCAGTATGAAAGTTAAAAAATTATTCGCCATGTTAGCGCTGGGCGTATTGGCAACGGGCTTGATCGCCTGTAAAGAAGATTTGAGTAAAAGCCAGAAGGGAACTTTGACGGAAGAGCAGATTACCAGCAGCGAAAACCTTGAAGGGCTGGTCACTGCCAGCTACTCCTATCTGGGGAATGACCATTACACAGCACCGAATTTTTGGTGGCCGACCGGTGACTTGCGTGCTGGCGATGCCCATAAAGGCGGCAATGGCCCCGGCGATATTTTTGCCTATCACGCCATGTCGGTTTATTCATCGATAATTCCTGACATGGAATCTTATCCACCGGACTTTATTGACCTTAACAACAAAAAGTGGGTGCGCAATTACACAGGGATTTCTCGTACAAATACCGCACTTAAAGCACTAGCAAATGTATTGGAAGCGGACTTTCCTAAAAAGAAAATTCGGGAGGCGGAATTAAGATTTATTCGGGCGATCTTTTACTTTGATTTAAAAGTGCATCATAAGCGCGTTCCCTTTATTGATGAGACCATGGATTCGGAAACGGTGAAAACAGTCTCTAACATGGATCTCACCGATCAACAACTGTGGGATAAAATAGCAGGTGACTTTCGGTTTGCCTCCGAAAATTTACCACTTACCCAACCAGAAATTGGCCGAGCCAACCAGTTGAGCGCTAAGGCTTACCTAGCCAAAGTGCTGCTGTTTCAAGCCTATGAGCAAGATGATTTCAACGCTGTTATTGCGATTAACCAGGCGAAATTAAATGAAGTTGTCACCTTGGTTGATCAAATAGAAAGTGCCAATGTCTACGGTTTGCTGGATGATTTTGGCTACAACTTTATGCACGAATTTGAAAATAGTACGGAGTCGGTATTCGCTATCCAGCGGTCTCATAATGATGGTTCTCCCGATGGCCGCGGCTCTTGGGCCAGCGCGTTAAATGCGCCTCTGCAAGGTGGTTTTGGTTGCTGTGGTTTTCATGTGCCCACTGAAAATTTTGTGAACTCATTTAAAACCAACGCGCAAGGTTTGCCGCTTTTTAATAGTTACAATATCACCAATTATGTAACCGCTACCGATTTGGTTGATCCGCGTCTTGATCATACTGTGGCTATGCAGGGTAAACCGTTTAAGTACGACACTGCGCTGATGATTACCAATGCCAATGCTTGGGCGCGTGCACCGGCGATATATGGCAATTTTATTTCCATGAAAGAGTTGGAGCATCCGGATTGCGATTGCCGTATGCAAAATGGCCCTTTCCCGATTTTTTCCATGAATACCGTGCTAATTCGCTTTTCCGATGTGCTGTTGTGGAAAGCAGAGGCGTTAATTGAGCTGGATCGCTATGACGAAGCCTTGCCTATCATCAACCGTATTCGTGCCCGTGCTGCAGGCAGTACTGGAATGCTGAACAACTTCGGTCTCTATAATGTGGGCCTTTATGCTTCCTTTGCTGATCAAAATGACGCGCGTCGGGCACTGCGTTGGGAGCGTCGTCTCGAACTTGGGCAGGAAGGGCACAGATTTTTTGATTTAGTGCGCTGGGGCATTGCCAAAGAAACTATCGATGATTACCTACAAGTAGAGCGTACTAGAAAACCGTATTTGGAAGAGGCGAATTTTGTTAAAGGTCGGGATGAATACCTGCCGATTCCGCAACAACAAATCAATTTGAGCGGTGGGTTGTATCAACAATTACCTGGTTATTAATTTCACACTCGTTTCCGTGTGGACGGCGCACTCGTAGTGGGTGCGCTGGTTATAAAAAACTGTACTCCAGGTAAGGTTAATTGCAAAAGTTTCCGCTCACTAAAAGGTTTAATCATGAAAAAAATTCTTCCAGCATTGCTGCTCTCTGTTGGTGTCGCGTTGTTGCCATTGGCCACTATGGCTGCGACGCCTTCGTATCAGGAAACCTATCGTCCCCAGCATCATTTTTCACCCGTGCAACAATGGATGAATGATCCCAATGGCATGGTTTATTTAGATGGTGAGTATCACCTATTTTATCAACAAAATATTTACGCCAATATCTGGGGCCCCATGCACTGGGGGCATGCCGTGAGTAAGGATCTGGTGCATTGGGAGCATTTGCCGACAGCCCTCTTTCCCGATAACCACGGCGCCATTTTTTCCGGCAGTGCGGTGTTTGATCGCACCAATAGCAGTGGGCTGGGTACAAAAGAGAATCCTCCGTTGGTGGCGGTTTTCACCTATCACGATCATTGGGCTGAAAAATTGCGCACTAAAACGTTTCAAAGTCAGGGCTTGGCTTACAGCTTGGACAAAGGGCGTACGTGGACAAAATATGCGGGCAACCCCGTTCTGAATAGCCCAGATATTCCGGATTTCCGCGATCCCAAGGTGGTTTGGCACGCTGAGAGCAAGCAGTGGTTGATGACTCTGGCGGTGAAAGACAAAATCAGTTTTTATGCNNGCTCGAACAATTTAAAAGAATGGCGTCATCTGAGTGACTTTGGTCAGGATATCGGTGCTCATGGTGGTGTGTGGGAATGCCCGGATTTAATCAAAATGAAAGTTGAGGGCAGTGATAAGGAAAAATATGTGCTTCTGGTTAGCATTAATCCGGGGGCGCCAAACGGTGGTTCCGGCACCCAGTATTTTGTCGGGGAATTTGATGGCAAGACCTTCAAGTTGGATACTGAATTTGAACGTAGTTTGGTAGCACCTGTGGCGCAGCTGCCTAAAGCGGATGTGGTCGACAAGGGAGTGTGGCTTGATTACGGCACTGATAATTATGCCGGAGTAACTTGGTCAAACGTACCTGATAGCGATGGGCGGCATTTGTTTATCGGTTGGATGAACAATTGGAATTATGCTAACAAAGTCCCTACCGACTCTTGGCGCGGTGCCGCGACCCTGCCGCGTGAGTTAGTCTTGGTTAAACAGGAGGATGACTATCGAGTGCAGTCGCGCCTGGTTGCCGAGGTGGAGCGTCTGCACGAAACGTCTGTCGTGCTCGATGCGCCGGTGAAAGCAAAATCACTGGATCTTAATAAATTGTTGGGCGTAAAAAAAATCGGCCAGCGTATTCAGTTGAGTCTTGACCTGAATTCAGATCAGCGCGTCCAGTTTAATTTCGGCAATGGTAGGCAGTCGCTGGTATTTACTATCGACAATGCCAAAAAACAGTTGATGTTAGATCGCTCCCGCTCGGGGAAAGTTGATTTTGACCCCGGTTTTGCCAGGGTGCAGTTGGCTCCGCTCACTGCACCATTGGTTCGCGCGGAACTGGATATTGTGGTTGACCAATCGTCGATTGAAATCTTTGTTAATAAAGGGGCATCGGTATTCACCAGTCAGATGTTTCCGGAGGTGCCGCTGGATCAATTGCGTATCGGTTCAGACGTTGAGTTGACACTGTCCTCTGCGCGGAGTTTTACCTTGGGATCTATTTGGAAATAAATTTTTGCTTGTCCTGTCGTTCTTTGCCCGAGCCTTGTGCTCGGGTTTTTTATTGGTGGAATATGGTGTTTTGATTATTTGCCTATGACCTTATTGGCAATTTTGCTAGAGGCAAAAACCCCTTTTGCGGTAGAGTGCAAACCTTGCCAGTGCTGGCGAAGGGCGTTGTTTCGAGGTGCGGGCTCGGTCCGCTGCGCTCGCAGCATTGCTTCCCCCTGCTTAAATCCCCCATCGTCACTCCCGCTCTCGGTGATGATGACTCCCAACTTGTTAGAACTTGTCCCATTGGTGAAAACCCCATTCATGCCCTAGGCTTAANNTGATCTTTCAAGTGATGCAGTGTCGGATTGCCATTTATTGAGTGTTAAAGGATGTACCTGAGTTATCGATTCCCGGCGAGTAGTGCCAGCATTTTTTTATGGTTGTGTTGCTGCATTTCAGGTCTGTGGCTGCCTCGCCCCGTTTACGCTTATGAGCCACCACCGCAAATTTTATTTGGCGGTGATCTTGCCTATCCGCCGCTAGAGTGGATGGAAAAGAATCAGATTCAGGGGTTTAACGTTGACCTGGCGCGCGAGGTGGCACGCATCGGCGGCAGCAAAGCAGAGCATCGCCTGGGCAATTGGCCGGACACCGTCCATGCACTGGAACAAGGGCGATTGGATGTGGTGCCCATGTACTATTCGCTGGAGCGCTCGCGCCAGTTTATTTTCACTCAAGCCTACCTCTACTCCTCGCATGCGATTTATGCGTTGCCTAATGCTGCGCGCGTGTCGTCCGTTGCTGATCTCACTGACAAAACAGTTGCAGTAGAAGAGGAGTCTTTCGCTCATCAACAGCTACGCCAATCAGCGAATCAACCCCAATTGATACTGACTTCAAATACGCTCTCGGCGATAGAAGCAGTGCTTCAAGGCAAAGCCGATTACGCGGTGTTGGCCAGTCTCGCAGCCGATAATTTATTGCGCCAGCACGAGTGGGAATTGACGCGTATGGGGCCGCCGTTCTGGTCGCGTGGTTACGCCTTTGCGGTCAATAAAAATAAACCGGAATTGGCTGAATGGCTGCAGGATTCCTTGAGCACCGCCATCGCTGACGGCAACTACCAAACGCTTTATCAAAAGTGGCAAAGTAAATTGGANNCCGGCCCAGACTGACAACAGTTGGTTGCATTTTTTCTCTACCGGTTTTGTGATTTTGTTCGCCCTACTGGTGCTCGGCGGCAGCTGGTATTGGAGTTTGAAGCGCCGCGTTGAGCAGCGCACCCATGAGTTGAGCGAAGCGCTGGTACAGCGAGAAATAGCAGAATTGGAGTTGCGCCGTGTACTGAATTTTGATGCGCAGACAGGTCTTGCCAAGTTGCCATTTTTTATCGAGCATTTAGACGATTATTTTCATTCGCATCAACAACCTGTGCGGCAAGAAAAAGAAATCCTCGTGATAAAACTTGCTGATTTGGATGTGATTGTGCGCACCTTTGGTTTTGCGCGCGCCGAAATGATTGTCAGNNTTTGGGTAGCGCCATGGCGGAATCCGATCCCGGTTTGAATTCCCAATTTGTTGGTGGTTCTGCTTATTGGCCGGAACACGGACGTTCAGCGGGAAAATTAATGCGGCACGCGGAGACTGCACTGGCGATGAGTGAGCTGCGTCGCCGTCGTTGGTTGGCGTATGAGTCGGCGATGGAGCCTAGCCGTGTCGATCTGGATATTATTTCGATTTTTATCGACGGCAATGTGCAGGGAATTTTCCCGGTATTTCAACCGCAATTGGATTTGCGCTCCGGTAAAATCACCTCGGCCGAAATTTTAGTGCGCTGGCAGCATCCGCGTTTGGGTTTGGTACCACCCAATGTGTTTATTCCGCTGTTAGAAAATTCGGGATTGATCGAACAAGTTACCGAGCAGATGATCGATGAGGCCGTGCGCGTGGCAGTGNNGATCCGCAGCGCGTGAAAAAAGTGCTGACGCAGTTGAGCGAGTTGGGCATCTATGCCTCGGTCGATGATTTTGGTACAGGTTATTCATCGCTCTCTTACTTAAGTATGTTCCCCATCCGCGAATTAAAAATCGATCGCACCTTTGTGGGCGATATGCTCGGTAATCCGCGCAATCACAGCATAGTCAGATCGACTATTTTGATGGCGCGCGAGCTGGGCTTGGTGACCGTCGCTGAAGGCGTAGAAGATGACCAGACATTACAAATGCTGAAAAAAGACGGCTGCGATATCGCTCAGGGTTATGTGATCGCGCGGCCGCTACCGGAAGCAGAATTTATTGAATTTATGCGCGCCCATGCGGCGCAGGTATTTGATATCAGCCAATTTATGAAATAGGTTTTTATCAGTAATTATTTGGTTTTTCTCTCGAAAAGTTTTGTTAAATCTACTCGCTATTAATTCATGCTCACTATAATCCTCCGTTCCAACCGCATTATTAATAATCAGAGAAGTCATCATGACTACGGAATTTCAATCGTTGTGCAATAGTATCGGCAATGAGGTAGCGCGATTGCTGCCGGAATTTTTACAGGTTTCGGAAGATTTCAATATCGCGCAGGGTAATTGTGCACTAGCGATTATGAATGCTGCGGGCGAATCCTATGGGCGCCTGTTTGGTGATTTTCCGCCGCGCCAGCGTGAGTCGGCGATGGTGGTGTGGAAAAAAGCCAATCAGGTCTGGCTCACCGGTTTTGCTACCGGTACCTTTGAGAAACTGGCGTATGCCGGTGAAATCGATGAAGAAAAATATGGTTTGGCGCGTCCGGAATATATTGGCTGGCTCGGTGGGCTTGAAGCGCGCACCGCGAGCGGTGAACGTTTAGTGGTGGCCTTCAGCGGTGTGCGCGGCGAACAGGATCAGGGGATTTTGCGCAAAGCGGCAGAAAATTTGAAAATTTTTTCAATAGTTGATTGCTAAAAATATCTCGCTTGTAAGTATCTGCGCGCTACTTACAAGCGAGTCGCATCAAATTTTTTGCTTAGCCTTTTTTGCTTGGATTTCTCGTCTAGAACGTCCAGCCCAGCTGCAATCCGCCGCCGCGATAATCTCCGCCGCTTGCATAGGCGACATCCACTACAAAACGTTTCCACTGATAGCCAATACCGCCGCTAATTAAATTATCCCGTAGACCAGTTTGGTCGTTGCGATAACCAGCGCGGAGCGCGAGTGCATCAAAAACTCGATATTCGGCGCCCAGACTTAGTTCCTGCGTGCCCGCTTCATTGGCCATGGGTTTTGCTTCGCCCAGATCGTAGTCCAATCCCACACTGAACTTTTCATGCACATAGCCAACACCGAAGCGTGCGCGTGAGCTAAGCGTCACTTTGAGTTCGGGTGCTTCTTCACCGGTGACGGGATCTGGTTCTTGTGTAGTGGTAAAACTTTTTTCAAACGCATCTTTGAGTGTAAGGCTGACGCGGTAGTGTTCTTTAATGGTGGCAGCTATACCGAAATCGGCGTTGAGTGTGATGTGGGTTGCCTGAGTATCCGAGAGTTCATTGACACCTTCTTCCGCAGAATCCAGGCTGTCATTAAAGTCGGCGGTATCGCGAAAGGCATCGACACGCATCAATTTCGGTGTGATGCCGACGGCAATGGCATAGTCGCGCCACTCAAATTGTTTTGCCATTGCCATGCCCCATTCGCTGATGGCGAGTGCGCTGATATCGGCGTTTGAGGTGAGTGTGCTGGTTGGGTCGATCAACTGACCGTTGGCATTAATCAGCTGCGGATATTGTGTGGCGACGGTGGTTAGATCTGCTCCGGCGGCGACTTGACTCATGGAATCGATATAGTCATCGAGCAGGGCGCTATCGGCCTCGGTGACATTGGCGAGGCCGCCACCGATCAGGCGTGTGCCGAAATAAAATGCACCACCTTCGCGATTGCTGGGTTCACTAACGGTGAAACCGATAAAACTGTCGATACTCAACTCCTGATTGGCGATATCGTCCAGCGCATCACTCAAGTCTTGCGCTGAACCGGCGACTTGTCCGGCGCTCTCTATGGTCGGTGCGGCATTAAATGTGTTAATCGCGCTGCTGAGTCGGGTGTCCAGCTCATCGTCAATTGCATTAACGGCTGCTTCAGTCGCGTCGGACACTTGCACCACAATACTGGGCAAGTAGACGCGGCCATCGCGCCCGACTTCCTCTTCTTTATCGTGAAAGGCAAGCAGAGCCGGATTGTAAAACGCCGCCTGCGCATGACTGCCAATCGCAGTGGCTGAGCCGCCCATGGCAAGCGCGCGGGAATCGTACACGCCATAGCTGATTGCCATGCCGGGCATGCTCATCAGGGTTAAGCAGGCCATTGTAAGCGGGTGGCGAAGTGGGTTGATGCGGGTGGTTGATGACATAGCGGGCACCGATAAGAGTTTCTTGTGTCGCCATAATGCAGAGGCTGGGTTGAGTATAGCCGTGCCTGGTTCACAGAATCAGGGTAAATNNTTTTGCGGTAGAGTGCGAACTTGTGCAGGTTAGGGGGCTCTTACCTGGAGCGCGTGCGCTAGTGAATGTAAATCCCGCCCCGTGACTTACAATTTAATTACAATCAATTTGCTGTTGACGTTATTGAGATCGCTTATGGTTTTTTTTCGCTGGCTGAGTGCTATTTGCTGCTTGGGCATTGTGTTGTTTGCCCAAGTCGCCCAGTCGGCGACGGTCAATGGCGTGCGTGTGTGGCGCGCGCCGGATCACACTCGTATCGTGTTGGATCTGGACGCACCGGTGCAACACAGCCTCACCCTCGCAGGCAATCCCGACCGCATTATTCTCGATGTCCCCAACAGTAAGTTGCTGGGCGATTTAACCAAGCTGCCGCTCGCCGATACACCGGTGCTGGTGATTCGCAGTTACGTGCACAACAAAACCGATTTGCGTTTGGTGCTTGATTTAAAATCCAAAGTTGCACCCAACAGTTTTTCGCTTAAAGCCCATGCCGGTATGCACGACCGCTTGGTTATCGATTTGTACGATGAGGTTATTCCAGCTGTTACTGCAACACTGCCTACAGCACCCACTACCACCGCTCCTGCGGCCACCAATAAACCGGTAGCGAATCAACCAGTTGCCAAGCCAGCTGTTCCAGCAACCGCTGCACCGGCCACGACAGCCGCCGCACAGCCAGTAATCAAGTCAGATTTGAGCGGTAAACGTTTTATCGTGATCGCAGTAGATGCTGGCCACGGCGGTGAAGATCCGGGTGCTATGGGGCCAAATCGCTTGCGTGAAAAAGAAGTTACGCTCTCCATCGCCAAAGAATTAGTCGCGGCGATTAATGCGCAGCCGGGGTTCACCGGAAAATTAACCCGTACTGGCGATTATTTTATTCCGCTCAAAAAACGCCGCGATCTGGCGCGCAACATGAAGGCCGATTTGTTTGTCTCCATTCACGCCGATGCTTTTACTAAAGCAAGTGCGCGTGGTGCCTCGGTTTTTGCGCTCTCGCAAAATGGTGCGACCTCTGAAACGGCGCGTTTTTTAGCGCAGCGTGAAAACGAATCGGATTTAATCGGCGGTGTGGGCGATATCAGCCTCGACGATAAAGATCAGGTATTGGCCGGTGTGTTAGTGGATTTGTCGATGACGGCAACGCTGAACTCCAGCTTGCAAGTGGGCCATCATGTATTGAATTCCATGGGTGGTATTGCGCACTTGCACAAACGCCATGTAGAGCAAGCTGGATTTTTAGTGTTGAAATCCCCTGATGTGCCTTCGATTTTGGTGGAGACAGGTTTTATTTCCAACCCACAAGAAGCGCGCAAATTAGCGACGCTCGCGTATCGCAAACAAATGGCGCAATCCGTATTTAAGGGTATCAAGCAACACTTTTATCAGCATCCACCTTCGGGCACCTATGTTGCGGCGCAATTAGAGTCGGGTGCGCTTAAGGATTTTGAACGGCAGCACAGGGTATCACCGGGCGATAGTTTGTCGGCCATCGCCACCCGTTATGGCGTGAGCATGCAACGCTTGAAGCAATACAATAATCTGCGCGATACCAATGTCAAAATTGGCCAAACCTTGAAAATTCCTGGCAGCGCCAGCGCGACTACTGCGCAGCCAGCCGCACGCCCAACCTACTCACCACCACCCGCCTTACCCCGTCAGCATAAAGTGGTCGCGGGAGATACCTTATCACGCATCGCCTCGCGTTACGGCGTGAGTGCCAGCGCTATCCAGCGTCACAATAATATGAGAGGCACTACCGTTAAGCTCGGCCAAACTCTTAAAATCCCTACCTCCTGATTTACTCACGCCCGGTTCCTTGCATGCGAAAAATTAAATTACTCAGCCCGCGCCTTGCCAACCAGATTGCCGCTGGCGAAGTGGTGGAGCGCCCCTCTTCAGTAATTAAAGAATTGCTTGAGAATTCGCTCGACGCCGGTGCAACGCGCTTGGAAATCGATGTGGAAGAGGGTGGCATCAAATTAATGCGCGTGCGCGATAACGGCGGCGGTATTGATAAAGACGATCTGCCACTCGCGCTCAGTCGTCATGCCACCAGCAAAATTTATGAATTGGATGATCTTGAAGCAGTTGCGACTTTGGGTTTTCGCGGAGAAGCCTTGGCGAGTATCAGTTCGGTTGCGCGTCTTGCATTGATCAGCAGCACCAACGAAGAAAGTGCAGGCTGGCAGGTTGTTGCTGAAGGGCGCGATATGGAGACGCAATTATCGCCCGCACCACATCCGCGCGGCACTACCGTGGAAGTGCGCGATTTATTTTTTAATACACCCGCGCGCCGCAAATTTTTACGTACCGATAAAACGGAATACACCCATCTTGAGGATGTTGTAAAACGTTTGGCGTTATCGCGCTTCGATGTTGCATTCAATTTGCGCCACAACGGCCGCGCTATCTATTCCTGGCGTGCAGGCGATTCGCAATTAGAACAAGAGCGACGTGTTGCACAAGTTTGTGGCCCGGCGTTTATGGAAAATGCCGTACATATTGAAATGGAACGCAATGGTTTGCGTTTGTGGGGGTGGGTAGCGCAGCCGACTTTTTCACGCAGCCAAGCGGACTTGCAACATTTTTATGTAAATGGTCGTTCAATTCGCGACAAACTCGTCAGTCACGCGGTGCGCCAAGCGTATCAAGATGTTTTATATCACGGCCGCCATCCAGCGTTTGTATTGTATTTGGAGGTAGATCCATCCACCGTTGATGTGAATGTGCATCCCACCAAACACGAAGTGCGCTTTCGCGATAATCGTAGCGTGCACGACTTCATATACTCAAGTTTGCATCATGCCTTGGCCAAAGTTCGCCCGGAAGATACGTTGGCAAAACGCGAATCGGGTGAGTGCGAAGATGAAACTTTCGGTGTAAATCCGTTTGCATTGTCTGCAGCAAAATCAATACAGGGAATTGCTGCGGGTGAATTTAAAGGGCAGGAGAGTATGGGGTTTCGCGCTGCATCTGGCGCAACTCATTATTCGTCAGGCTATCAATCCAATTATCAACCTGCATCAATCAACCCCGGCGCTGTGCGCGAACAAATGGTGAGCTACGGTGACTTGCATCGTCCAGCAAATCCCGCAGCAACTTATGCGCTGCCTGAATCCGGCAGTGATGAAATTCCTCCGCTGGGTTATGCCATCGCCCAGCTCAAAGGTATTTATATCCTCGCGGAAAATGCGCAAGGTTTAATTGTGGTGGACATGCACGCAGCGCACGAGCGCATCACATACGAGCGCATGAAAGAATCATTTGCCTGCGGCGGCATCCAAACCCAGCCGCTGTTGGTTCCCGAGAGCATCGCTGTCAGTCAAAAGGAAGCGGATTGCGCGGAAAATTTTTACGACATTTTTAAAAGCCTCGGTTTTGGATTGCAGCGCGCCGGGCCAGAGACAATATTGATTCGCCAGTTACCGGTGATTTTAAATCGCGCGAAAGTCGAGCAATTGGTGCGCGATGTGCTTTCAGATTTAATCGAACATGGTAGTAGTGAACGCATTCAACATCACATTAACGAAATTCTCGGCACCATGGCTTGCCATGGTTCAGTGCGCGCCAATCGCAAATTAACGATTCCCGAAATGAATGCGCTCTTGCGCGATATGGAGGCGACAGAGCGCAGCGGCCAATGCAATCACGGTCGTCCGACCTGGCTACTGCAATCACTCGATGAGCTTGACAAAATGTTTATGCGCGGGCAGTAGCGACCATGAGCAGTAGTGATATGAATAGTCCTGCGCAAAAACCACCAGTGATTTTTTTGATGGGGCCAACCGCCTCCGGCAAAACCGACCTCGCTATTGCGTTGCGCCAACATCTGCCAGTTGAGTTGATCAGTGTGGATTCGGCGCTGGTCTATCGCGGTATGGATATAGGTTCGGCCAAGCCTTCTGCGCAAGAACAGGCGCTGGCGCCGCATCGCCTGATTGATATTCGCGATCCAGCAGAACCTTATTCGGTCGCGGATTTTTTGGTGGATGCCGAGCGTGAAATTCAAGATATTCATGAGCAGGGGAGAATCCCTCTGCTAGTCGGCGGCACCATGCTCTATTTTCGCGCGCTACTCGATGGTTTGGCGGAAATGCCTGCAGCAGATGCTGATGTGCGCGCGCAAATCGAACGTGAGGCAGAGGAGTTTGGTTGGCCGCATATTCATGCGCAGCTTGCACAAGTCGACCCGGAAACGGCGGCGGAGATTCATCCCAATCATTCCCAGCGAGTGAGTCGTGCGGTGGAAGTGTATCGCGTGAGTGGTAAAACCATGGCGCAGTTGCGTCGGCTTCAGCATCAGCCTTCAGCGCATCAATCCTTCTGTGAACGCTACAACGTTTGTCAGATCGCTATAGCACCGCGTGATCGCTCAATCCTGCATCTACGTATCGCTTCTCGCTTTGAAAAAATGCTCAGTAGTGGTTTGGTTGACGAAGTAAAAGGTTTGCATGCGCGCGGCGATTTGCACCCGGACTTGCCCGCGATTCGAGCGGTGGGTTATCGCCAAGTGTGGGATTATCTCGATGGCCGCTTGGGTTACAGTGAGATGACGGAGCGCGGAGTTATCGCCACACGACAATTAGCCAAGCGACAATTCACTTGGTTGCGAGGCTGGTCGACAACATCAAATAGTGAACTACACTGGGTATACACTGAGACTGAGCAGGGAATTTCACTTACAAAGGAAGAAATTGTGCGTTGCGCCTTGAATTTTATAGGGGTCGCAGCCATATAATGCCTACGTGAGAACCCTAGTCAGATTTTCATGCTTTCTTCCACCCCCTCCTTACTGGATGTACTAGGTGCTTTGGGTGGGTAATTATTATAATTTTTATTGTCCCTAGGAGATAAACATGTCAAAAGGGCATAGCTTACAAGACCCTTACCTGAACGTTCTGCGCAAAGAACGTGTGCCTGTATCCATTTATTTGGTAAATGGAATTAAGTTACAAGGCCAGGTTGAGTCATTTGATCAGTTTGTCGTGCTGTTGAAAAACACCGTAAGCCAAATGGTTTACAAGCACGCGATCTCCACTGTTGTGCCATCACGTGCAGTACGCGTACCTCTGCTGAACGAAGCAGGTGGTATCGAAGGCGAAGAAGACGAGCAAGCCGAGTAATTTATCAAATCATTGATACAACCTCGAGGTCGCTAATTGTTTTTTGATCGCCCTGAATCGGGTGAACTGGCTGTGCTGGTTCACCTGAATTTATCTCACGGCCAAGATGCCGAAGATCCCCGCGAATTCGAAGAGCTGGTATTGTCCGCAGGCGGTGACCCTGTTGCCTTTCTTACCAGCGGTTCACGCATTACTCCCACTGCCAAATTTCTGATCAGTACCGGTAAGCTACAAGAGCTGGCCGATTTGGTTGCTGATCACGAAGCTAAATTGGTGATTTTCAATCACACACTGACTCCCAGCCAAGAGCGCAATCTGGAAAAGGTGCTCCAATGTCGTGTGCTCGACCGCACCGGCTTAATTCTGGATATTTTTGCCCAGCGTGCACGTACCTTTGAAGGAAAGTTGCAAGTGGAATTGGCGCAGCTGCGTCATACCGCTACACGCCTGATTCGTGGTTGGACGCACCTTGAACGCCAAAAAGGCGGTATAGGTTTACGCGGTCCCGGTGAAACCCAGCTAGAAACTGACCGCCGTTTGCTGCGTAATCGCATTAGTATGATTGAGCAGCGGTTGGAAAAAGTGCGCTCGCAGCGCGAGCAGGGGCGCCGCTCGCGTCAGCGTGCTGCTATCCCTACAGTGTCTTTGGTTGGCTATACCAATGCTGGAAAATCCACCCTGTTTAATCGCATCACCGGGTCAGATGTTTATGCGGTGGATAAGTTATTTGCCACGCTCGATCCGACTATGCGTCGTATTGAGTTATCCGATATCGGTGCCGTAGTTCTGGCTGATACGGTAGGTTTTATCAGTCATTTGCCTCACAAGCTAGTCGAGGCTTTCCGCGCGACATTGGAAGAAGCAAGTAACTCCACATTGCTGCTGCATGTGATAGATTCTGCGGCAGAAGAGCGCATGCGCAATACCGAGCAAGTTGAGTTGGTATTGGAAGAAATAGGGGCAGCGGATTTGCCTCAATTGCGCGTGTACAACAAAATTGATTTGCTCAATGATGCTGAGCCGCAGATTGATCGTGACGAGACAGGCAAGCCTATCGCGGTCTGGCTCTCCGCCCAAACCGGTGTAGGTTGCGAGCTGCTTGCTGACGTTATCTCCGAGCTGCTCGGTAAAGAAGTTATCAACGGTTGTTTGGTGCTAACTCCCACGCAAGGGCGTTTGCGCGCTATGCTCTACACCCAGCAAGCGGTGGTAGAAGAACATTATCGCGCAGACGGTGCAAGCCTCCTGCAGATTCGCATACCTAAAAACGATTTATTGCGGATTCTCAGTGGTGAGTCTTTGGCTTATGAGGATCTGACGTGGGACGACCAGACTTTACCGGTACCCGATGATTTATCCGGGGAGTTGTAAATTCTATATTCATCCCCAATACAGCTTTACTTTCTACGTGGAGAAAAACTATGGCCTGGAATGAACCGGGAAAAGATAANNAAAAAGCTGCAAGACAAATTAAATGGAATGTTTGGTGGTGGGTCAGGTGGCGGTAGGTCATCTGGCGGTGCCAATTTCGGACCTTTATTTGCTATCGCGGCTGTTATTGCTGTCGTTTTTTATCTAGGCGCCGGCGTGTATCAGGTCGATGCGAAAGAGCGCGCGGTCGTTCTTAAATTTGGCGCTTTTTCTGAAATCAAAACGGAAGGTCTNNCAATTTAACGTTTCCGATGTGCGCGCCTATGTACTCAATGTGAAAGATCCTGAAACCAGTTTGCGTCATGCGACCGATTCTGCTGTACGTCATGTAATAGGGTCTACTGAATTGAATCAGGTTTTGTCGGAAGGTCGCCAGGCAATTGCAGCAGAAGTGAAACAACGCTTGCAGACTTATATGGATTCTTACGGTGCCGGTATTCAGGTTATCAATGTCAATATTCAGGACGCTCGCCCGCCGGAAGAAGTTCGCTCTGCCTTTGACGATGTAATCCGGGCAAAAGAAGACGAAGCTCGTTTGAAAAATCAGGCACAGGCCTATGCTAACGGGATCATTCCGGAGGCGCGTGGTAGCTCCCAGCGCATAATTGAAGAAGCTGAGGCCTACAAAGCTGAAGTGATCGCCCGTGCCGAGGGTGAGACAGATCGTTTTGAAAATTTGCTTACGGAGTACAAGCGCGCTCCAGAGGTGACTCGCCAGCGTCTCTATATCGAAACTATGGAGAGTGTGATGAAAAACTCGTCCAAAGTGATGGTCGATGTCGAGGGGGGCAATAACATGTTGTATTTGCCGCTGGATCGTATGGGCTCGCGTTCACCTTTGGCTGAGCCGCAAGCACAGACGGACAGTTTTAACAGCCGGGCTAACCAGACAATCGAGTCACCCAAGCCCTTGGTTCGTAGGGAGGTTCGCTAATGTCTACTAAAGGTTTTGTTTCCCTCATCGCAATAATCGTTTGCTTGTTGCTCGCATTCAATTCGATTTACATAGTTACCGAGTATCAGCGCGCGATCAAACTTGAATTTGGTCGCTTGGTGGAGGCCGATATTCAACCCGGTTTGCACTTTAAAAAGCCTTGGGCAAAAGTCAGTAAATTTGATGGTCGCATACTGACTGCTGATATGACCCCTGAAAGCTTCTTTACTGTTGAGAACAAGCGTTTGGTGGTGGACTCTTACATTAAGTGGCAAGTGAAAGATGTAGAGACCTATTACAAGGCGACTAATGGCGACGAGGCTACTGCGGAAAACCGATTGGCGCAGCGTGTGGCCGATGGTTTGCGTAATCAGTTTGGCCGTCGCACTCTGCATGATGTGGTTTCAGGGAAGCGCGATGAGTTGATGAGTGAAATCACATCGAGTATTAATGTCGACGCCATTAAATTGCTTGGTATTGAAGTCAAAGATATTCGTGTGAAGCGTATCGATTTTCCACCAGAAGCTAGCCAGTCTGTGTTCGCGCGTATGGCAGCAGATCGTGAAAAAGAAGCGCGCGAATATCGCGCTCAGGGTAAAGAGCAGGCTGAAGTGATTGCCGCAGATGCCGACAGGCAGCGTGCAGTACTAGAGGCTAACGCCTATCGCGATGCCGAACGTATTCGCGGTGATGGTGATGCAAAAGCAGCAGCGATCTTCGCCGAGGCCTACAGCAAAGACCCCGAGTTCTACGCTTTCGTGCGTAGCCTAAATGCTTATCGCCTGAGCTTCAGTGGTAAGGATGACTTGATGGTCGTTGATCCCAAAAGTGATTTCTTCCGTTACTTGAAAGATCCCAAGGGTAAAAACTGAGTTCTGGCTTTTTCATGTAATCGCTCGCTCTGCGGGCGATTTTCTTGTAGGGCCGATCTTATTGCGATTGACCTACAAATCCCCACGCAAACAGTGTTAAAATGCCGCAACCGAGCCAGCCGCTCGGTTTTTTTATGTGTGCTTGCCGGATTCTTTACCTCTAAATCGCGCATTTAACCCTGCATCTAAACTAGAGTCGCTTATGACCTACGCTGATCGTTGGCTATTACCGGACGGAGTGGAGGAAATTCTCCCCGCCGAGGCCAAAGCCATAGATAGTCTGCGTCGTCGCCTGCTGGATTTGTACAGCACTTGGGGCTACGACATGGTGATACCGCCGCTACTTGAATATACCGATTCACTTTTGATCGGCTTGGGGCGTGATGTCGATCTACTCACCTTCAAGGTTACCGACCAATTAAGTGGTCGCACTCTGGGTATTCGCGCCGATATCACTCCGCAAACTGCGCGTATGGATGCCCACAGCTTTGACTGCAGCGGTGCAAATCGCCTGTGTTATGCAGGTCATGTAGTTCATACTCGCCCCAAGAGTCCGCTGGCAACTCGAACTCCAATTCAGGCTGGCCTTGAATTTTACGGTGAGTCGGGCATTGCGGCAGATATAGAAGTGGTCTCGCTCCTCTTGGAGTCATTGCAGGTGGCGGGTTTGCCTCGCTTGCATATCGATTTGGGGCATGTCGGGATTTATCGCGCTATTGCCGCGGATGCCGGTTTGACTAAAGCCCAGGAAGATACATTTTTTGAATTATTGCAGCGTAAAGCAACAACAGAAATTCGCGCCTGGGTCGATGCAAACATCGCCGATTCAACCAAAGCGCAGTTGTTTTTAAGCTTGCCGATGTTGGCTGGCAATAAATCGGTTTTGCAAAAAGCGCGTGATTTGTTTAGCAAAGTCAAAGCGGCACAGGCTGCGGTTGATCAGTTAGATGAGGTTGCGCGTGTTATCGATCAGCGCTATCCCGCAGCCGAACTCTATTTTGATTTAGGCGAGCTGCGCGGCTATCACTACTTAACCGGTTTGGTTTTTGCTGCGTTTGCGCCAGGTTATGGCAACCCTATCGCTAGTGGCGGTCGCTATGATCACATCGGTGAAGTATTTGGACGCGCACGTCCGGCAACCGGATTTGCAGTTGATATCACCGCTATCAGTAAATTGGGTTTGCTCACTAAAGTTAGCGTGCCCGCTATCGCCGTTATCGAAACCGGCGACGTGCAGCAATGGGAAATGATCCAAAATCTGCGTCAACAAGGGCGGCGGATAATTTCAGTCAGCAGCGGCGCCAACCTCGTCGAGCTGGGTTGTGATCACCAGTTATTGTTAAACGATGGTCGCTACCAAGTCGTAGCACTTTAATCAGTCAGTTTTCTTTTTATCCAGCACAGAGAGTTAAACCAGTCATGGGCAAGAACGTCGTGGTATTGGGCACCCAATGGGGTGACGAAGGTAAAGGCAAGATCGTTGATTTGTTGACCGATCAGGTCTCCCTGGTGACGCGTTTTCAAGGCGGCCACAATGCGGGTCACACCCTGGTGATCGATGGGAAAAAGACCGTACTTCATTTGATTCCCTCAGGTATCTTGCGCGAAGGCGTCACCTGCTTGATCGGCAACGGTGTTGTATTATCTCCCGAAGCTTTGCTCAAAGAAATTAAAGGATTGGAAGATACCGGTGTGTCGGTGCGCAAAAACTTGCGTTTGTCACCTGCCTGCCCATTAATTTTGCCTTACCACGTTGCACTCGATCAGGCACGTGAGCTGGCGCGCGGTGATGCCAAAATTGGCACTACCGGTCGCGGTATTGGCCCCGCTTATGAGGATAAGGTCGCGCGTCGCGGCCTGCGACTGGGTGATTTGGTTAACCTTGACAGCTTTGCTGTTAAGCTCAAAGAAATTCTCAGCTACCACAATTTTGTACTCACCAATTATTTCAAAGTAGAAGCAGTGGATTTTGATAAGGTGATGGCGGATTGCAAGCTTTGGGCAGAGCAATTATTGCCGATGATGGCTGATGTAACCGAACTGTTGCATACCGCGCGTGAGGAAGGCGAGAGCATTCTATTCGAGGGGGCGCAAGGTTCTCTGCTGGATATTGACCACGGCACCTATCCTTTTGNNGCGTCGTTGTGGTTGGTTTGATGCGGTAGCAGTACGTCACGCCAACCGTATCAACAGCGTCACTGGTATTTGCCTAACCAAGCTTGATGTACTTGATGGGCTTGAAACTGTAAAAATTTGCATTGGTTATCAGGATGCCAAAGGCAATCCTATTGTTGGTATGCCGTACGATGCTGACGGCTGGGCTGGCATCAAGCCAATTTATGAAGAGATGGCTGGTTGGAGCGAATCCACTGTCGGTGCTCAAACATTGGATGAATTGCCTGCCAATGCACGCGCATATATTAATCGTCTTGAGGTGTTGATCAAGGCGCCAATTGACATTATTTCAACTGGCCCTGATCGGGTTGAAACCATCGTTTTGCGCCATCCATTTCTAGCATAAAATCACTGTTTTTCTGTCGTCAAAAAGCCTGTTTTTCGAAACGGGTTTTTTTATTTGCAAAAATCGACATCAGATGCAAAATGCGCCCTTGGTCTCAATTGATAGCGCTGTCAATTTGTTTAGCGATGTATCAAATAAGGAGGTGCTGCAGCTTATGGTCATGTTGACACATTATTCAACATAAGCGTAGGATGTTAAGTATCTTGCTATTTTTTGTTTGTGAATATGCAAGATCAGCTCTACTACCAAAAACATGATCTACACTTGAGAAGTTTTGATTTCCTCGTGAAATACAAAACAATATAAAAAATACCTAATCATAAATTTAACAAAGGGGTTGGCTATGGTTTTCCATAAAAATCAAAAGACCGCACTACAGCAAGGCGTCAAGTTCAAAAAATCCATGCTGGCCATGTGCATCATGGCGTTGAGCGCACCTTCTTTTGCGCAAGATGCTACTACTCAGGCAGAAGAGGGTGTTGAAGAGATTGTTGTTACTGGGATGCGTTCCGATTTGCAGAATGCGCAAGAAATTAAGCGTAATTCCGATACATTTGTGGATGCCATTTCCGCTGATGATATAGGTTCGCTTCCTGATCGTAGCGTGTTGGAAGCAATGCAGCGTGTACCTGGCGTATCTATCGAGCGTTTCGCGGCTGCAAACGATCCTGATCACAAAGGTGTTGA
Organism: Cellvibrio sp.; assembly: GCA_003524365.1. Lineage (GTDB taxonomy): Bacteria > Pseudomonadota > Gammaproteobacteria > Pseudomonadales > Cellvibrionaceae > Cellvibrio. Next base: position 39,387 of record DQHS01000018.1, read on the forward strand.
GGGTTCGGGTGCGGTAATCCGTGGTATGTCCCAGACCCGCTCGGAGTTTAATGGTCGCGACTCATTTACTGCGAACTCTGGCCGCGGTTTGAGTTTCCAGGATGTACCACCAGAGCTTATGGCTGGTGTAGATATTTATAAAAATCAGACTGCCGATATGATCGAGGGCGGCATCTCAGGTACTGTGAGCTTACGTACTCGCAAGCCGTTTGATCAGGATGGACGAGTATTCTCTTTCTCAGCGGATGCTACCTACGCAGATATGACAGAAGAGCTTACCCCCACTGTTTCATTTTTGTTTAGCGATCGTTGGGATACCTCTGCAGGTGAGTTCGGTTTCCTTATAAACGCATCAGATTCGAATCTTGAGGCCAGTTCTCATGGCGTGCAGATTGATCGATTTGAATTCCGGAGACTGACTCCGCGCACTGTGGGTGAAACTACATTCCCAGGTTTTGGCTATGTAACTACTCCCTACACTTATGATGGCAGTTTGCTCACCAGTGGCCCTAACAGTGGTGCATCTCCGCTTGACCCTGCTACCGATATAGGCACGCAAGGTGTTCTGGTTCCTAATGGCATGAACATGTTCATGAAGACAGATACTCGTGACCGCACAGGTATTGCCTTGGCGACACAGTGGGAAAGTAACGATGAAAGCTTGTTAGCTTCTTTTCAGTTCATGCGATCTGACGCTTCCTTGGCATGGACTGAAAATTCAATCAAAAGCCAAATGGACTTTAATACTGGCACCACATACGGCGCACCTGGTGAGCAATATGAGTTTGACGAGAAGGGCGTATTCTTGAGTGGTTCCTTGGCTCATATGCAAGATGGTTGGCGTGGAGATGGCGCGCGCGTTCCTCACAATGCGAGCTGGAGTAGCCCCCAGGTTCCTGTGTTTGGTCACAGGTTCCAAACTGACAACCGTTATAAAGAACAACATACTCTCATTGATGATTTCGGTTTTAACTTGAAGTGGACTCCAACTGACAAGTTGGAGCTGTCATTAGATTTGCAACATATCAAAGCTGAAACCGAAGATGATGACGTTACTTTGATGTTTATGACTTGGGCAATGATGGATGTTGATCTAAGAGGTAAACCGGCCGTAACCGTTCTGAATCCTTGGTCTTTTGCTCCGACAAGTAACGAGTTTAATACTGGTGACGAATATTTCAGTAGCGAAACCTCTTACTTATACAATGCTGCTATGGATCACTTCGAGCGCAGTGAGGGCACTTCAGACGCAATTCGTATAGATGCTACTTATGAGCTGGATGGTTTCTTCACCAAAGTGAAAGCAGGTGTTCGTACGGCCGAGCGTGAGCAAACGGTGCGGAACTCCGCGTACAATTGGGATCGTTTAGGTCCTTTATGGGATAACAATGGTAGCTGGCTCGATCAGGATCCGCTCAGTGATTCCTTCACTGGGACCCCATATCAGCTCTTGGATTGGAGCGAGTTCTACCGCGGCGGAGTTGTTGACATTCAAGGCGCAGGAAATAAGGTTATCCACCCAAGCGATGAGCTGACCCAGCAATATAGGCAATGGGGCGATCATTTCGCAGGTATGTATAGCGCCGAAAATTCTGATGGCTGTAATGATGAATGGCGTCCAGCAGACCAAAGAACCGAGTGGAATGGGAGTGCATGTGTTAAGCGTGATGATTTGAATGGCTTCTTCCTTGATGGGGAGATCAACTCCACGACTGAAACTAACACAGCCGCCTACGTTCGCTTTGATTTCGAAACAGAAATCGCTGGTATGCCGGCTAACGGTAACATCGGTGTACGTTATGTCCGTGTGACCAACGAAACAGAAGGCTTTACAACTTATCCAAACATAAACAGAAGTAGTGATTTGCCCGCTAACTGGGATCCAAAAAATGTTAATCCGGCAGATTATGATTTGTTTGATGTCAAAAAAGAAAATGAATTTTTGGGATCGTTCAATAACTATCTGACGAGTGACATTTACCAGTTCGCTAATAACATCTACGTGCCGAATAAAGCCGAACGGACGGTTGATGATGTATTGCCAAGTATTAACTTGAAAATCGATGTCACCGATGAGCATATTGTTCGCTTTGCAGTTTCAAAAGCCTTGGCGTATCCGGACATTGGTGATTTAAGAAACTTTATCAACATTGGTACTGCCGAAGGTTCAACTTATACATTTAAGGCGCCGTACTGGGGGCCAGCAAATCCTCATCCGTTAACTCCTTTGGAAAATGGTGCTCCTCATGCATCTGGATTGCCTGCATCCGTAAAAAATGGTTCGGAATGTATTAGTGGTACAGTAACCGTTCCCTGTGGAGCCTATGCCACAGTGAAGGACAATGAAGGGAAGGACGTGCCGCGACCTAATGGGCCAATATTTGACACAAATGAAGCGGGTCTTACGAGTCCAGTGTTCCTTGGGACAGACGGAGTTGCGCTTAATGAGCAGCGTATTGTTGACGGAAACAGTGTTAACTTTATGGGGTGGCAGGGTAGTTCAGGAAATCCGCTCTTGCAGCCAATGGAATCTATTCAATACGACGCCTCATGGGAATGGTATTTTGCAAATGCGGGCTCTCTGACAATGTCTCTGTTCTACAAAGATCTGTCTAATTTCTTTACCAATGGAGCTTATGCGCGTTCATTTACCAATCCAGACACAGGTGTAACACAAACGGTTGCTATTACTGGCCCACAAAACGGTGGTGATGGCACAATGAAAGGCTTCGAAATTGCTTATCAGCAATTCTACGATATGTTGCCAGCGCCTTTTGATGGTTTCGGTATTCAGGCCAACTACTCTTACATCAAAGCTGAAGGTGTTCCTAATGCGAACTTGAATCAGGGGGCGGGCACTCCAGCGAATGATTTTGCGTTCTCTTCTGACGATTTGGGGCTTCAGGGGCAGTCAGACCATACTGCAAACTTTGCGTTGATGTATGAGAAAAATGACTGGGCTTTGCGTATGGCTTATAACTGGCGCTCTGAGTATCTCTTGACCTCTCGTGATGTAATTACTGGTTATCCAGTGTACAACGACGATCAAGGCTATATGGATGCGTCAGCGTTTTATAACGTAACCGACAATATTAAAGTTGGTCTTCAAGCGGTTAACTTGTTGAATACTGAGACTCGTACCTATTCGAAGATTGATGCAAATATGAAAGTGCCTCGCACTTGGTTCGTTGATGACACTCGTTATACCTTCGTAGTAAGAGCAAACTTCTGATAGATTGTTTGTCAGAGGTTTAGAGAAGCGCGCTCAGGCGCGCTTTTTTTTCTNNTTTGGCAAGTATGGGTAGTCATGCAATGATTAAAAAATACGTCATTCTAGGGGGAGGCACTGCAGGTTGGATGACTGCAGCGGCATTTGCACGGTTTCTCCACGCAGAGAGTGTACAAATCGTTTTAATCGAATCTGATGCAATTGGTACTGTGGGAGTGGGTGAGGCAACGATTCCCCATATAAGAGCATTCAACGATATGCTCGGCATAGAAGAGTCTGATTTTATGCAGGCGGTTAACGCCACTTATAAACTGGGCATCCGGTTTAGTGGCTGGGGTAGTTCAGACAGCGACTATTATCACCCCTTTGGAGATCATGGCTTCCCGATTAAGGGAGTTGGTTTTCATCATTATTGGTTGGGCGCCAAAAACGCAGGCGCCGATATTGCACCGTTTGATTCATATTCCATGGCCAATGTATTGGCGCGCGAAAAAAAATTCACTTATCCGTCGTCAGATCCTGATGATGTGTTATCTACGTTCTCCTATGCCTATCATATTGATGCAACGGCCTACGCAAAGTTTTTAAGATCCTACTCCGAAGGACGTGTAACAAGAATAGAAGGCGAAGTTGTTTCGGTGGCGAAAAATACTGAGACGGGCTTTATTGAGTCTTTAACCTTGGTATCAGGGGAATGCATTGAGGGTGATCTATTTATAGATTGCAGTGGGTTTCGCTCAAGGTTGCTCGGGCAGGAATTGGATGTTAAGTTCCAAAGTTGGAAAAAATGGCTGCCTTGTGATTCTGCTCTTGCTGTTCCAACAGAGGGTAATCTATTAAAGCAGCCTTATACACATTCATCTGCCAAAAAAGCGGGTTGGTGTTGGAAAATTCCTTTACAGCACCGCATTGGAAATGGACATGTTTTTTCATCGGATTTCACCAGCCGAGCGGATGCCCTTGATGAGCTAAAAAATAACTTGTCAGGTGAGATGAAAAAAGACCCTATCTCAATTAGGTTTGAGGCTGGGGTTCGAGAAAAAACCTGGGAGAAAAATTGCATTGCAGTAGGTTTGGCTTGTGGGTTTCTGGAGCCTCTTGAGTCAACAAGTATATATCTCATTGAAGTAGCTATATTGAAAATTTTGGAGCTGCTGCCGACAGATACCAAAGACTGTTTACTAGAAGAAAAAGAATTTAATAGGCAAATGGAAAATGAATATTTAAAAGTCCGGGATTTCATAATCCTTCACTATGCATTGAACCAGCGGCCGGAAGATTTTTGGAAATATTGTGCAAATATGCCTCTGCCTGACACACTTCAAGAAAAAATCGATGTTTTTAAAGCAACTGCTCAAATTGTAGAGTATGACGCAGGGTTGTTTATGCCTCCTAGTTGGCTGGCGGTCTATTTGGGGCAAGGGTTATTTCCAGTCAATATAGATTCGAGGCTTACGCCTAAGAGTATTCAGGAGGCTATGGCATTGTTAAAGGAAATGCCTGCGCACCTGAATCATATTGTTAGTCAGATTGAAACACAGAAACAGAAAATAGATAGTCGCCCCCCGGTTTCGCGGATGAGTTTGTATGGGGTTAGACGATGAATAACTTCGGACAAATTGCTATTGTGGGCAGCGGGCTTTCTGCATGGATGATGTGTACTTTTATGGCAAAACAATTACAGCATACAGATACAAAAATAACATTGTATGTTGGTGTGGAGCCTGAAGTTACGGCGGATTTACAATCTCCGTTGCCTTTAATTAATGATTTTTTTAAGGCCATAGAAGTTTCACCTGAAGCATTAGTGGATTCTGCCAGACTTCATCCTAAATTAGGTACTGCATATCTTTTTGATGAAAAAGCTCCCTTTATGCATGTGTGGGGGCAGTATGGTGCTCCAATTGGAGCTGTTGAGTTTCATCAGGTCGTGATGCGATCCATGCAGCTAAATCAGTCTATTGACTTAAATAAATTATCAATTGCTTCTGCTTCTGTTTTGGCTGGAAGGTTTCAAAAGCCAACACAAAATTCCCAGTCAATATTTTCAACTTATGAGTCATCATGGTCATTCGAGACGGAGGTGTTTCTTCAGTTTCTGAAGATGATGTCCATAAAGTTAGGAGTGGTAGTCAGCGAAGAAAAAATTTCCAAAATTGGATGTAATGATGGGGAATATGTATTAGGTGAGTTAAATGTCCCCTATAGGTGTGACTATTTAATTAATACTGTTCCGGGCTTGATGATTGAGGAGCATGGAGTGGAAAGTTGGTTTGCGAGCATGCCTTTTGAGCTGAAGTCGAAAACCAAAAAAAATAATGCTCTTTCTTCGTTGGTCAATAAAGTGAAAGCAGTGAATGAAATATCTTGGGTGTGTGAGGTGTCTCATCGCAACCTTGCGGTTTTAAATGCATATCACTTCACGGATCGGGATTCTGGTGATGTGTATGTACACAAAGCGCCAAGAGCCTCTCGATGTTTAAATTTCGGTCCTGCTATGGCAAATATGTACTCACCTCTGTTTTCATCTATTGATTTGAATTTGATAGCGTTGAAACTTCTATTGCGATACTTTCCATCACCATCCGATAATTGTTCGGTTGTTAATGAGTTTAATAAGGCATTCAGAGCATCTTTGGAAAACCTGCGCGATATTACCCAGCTAAGCTTAAATGCATTATTTGCTAAAAGTAATCTGAAAAATTCAACAATACCCCTGACAGGTCCAGCCAATTACAAGGCGAGCTTATTTAGCTGTCGCGGCAGGTATCCAGTGTTGGAGAATGAGTTTTTTAAAACTGAGTGGCAGGTATGGCTTTTGTTGGGGTTGGGATTTAAGTTTGATGGAGTAGAGCCTATGGTTTCCCTTATCGATGAGAAAACCATTAAAGAGCATGTTGGCAGGGTTGAAACTTCGGTAATGAAAAATTTGCCGCTAACTCCTTTGGTTAATTAGCTTATAAGAGATGAGTTATGAGTGAGAGCAATGCATTAGATAATATAAAAAAAATAGTTATTGTTGGTGGCGGGACTGCGGGCTGGATGGCAGCAGCAGCATTTTCAAAATTCTTTAAAAATCAATTCTGTGAAGTGGTGCTGGTCGAATCTGATGATATTGGGACGATTGGTGTAGGCGAAGCCACTATTCCTCAAATTCAAGTTTTTAATCAATCGCTAAATATCGATGAAAATGATTTTATTCGAAAAACGCAAGGCTCATTTAAATTAGGGATTGAATTCGTTAACTGGGGTGCGATTGGAGAGAGTTACATCCATGCGTTTGGTGGTGTGGGTAATGATATGGACTCAATACCATTTTATCATTATTGGTTGAAATTGAATAAGCAGGGTGGTTCAGCTGATATTGGCGAATATTGTTTTAATTCGCTGGCCTCCCGAAAAAATAAGTTTATGCGGTCAATTGATGCGGGTAATTCCCCTTTATCGAATATTGCCTATGCGTATCACTTTGACGCTGGGTTGTATGCAAAATACTTGAGGGGGTTTTCAGAAAAGCTGGGTGTGCAGCGTACTGAGGGGCGAATCTCGAATGTAAATCTTGATGAGGATTCTGGCTACATCAAATCAGTCAGTTTAGAAAACGGTCAAGAAATTAATGGTGATTTTTTTGTCGATTGCTCGGGGCTTCATGCGCTGTTGATTGGTAAAGCATTGAATGTTGAATATGAGGATTGGTCTCATTGGTTGCCGTGCGATACAGCGTGGGCTGTACCTAGTCAAAAGCTAGATCCTCTACCATCTTACACTAGGGCTACTGCGCATGCAGCGGGTTGGCAGTGGCGTATTCCTTTACAGCATAGAACGGGTAATGGGCACGTTTTTTCTCGACGATTTACTGATGTGGATACGGCAAAGGATTTACTGCTAAATAATATTCAAGGCGAGATTCTGGCCGAACCAAGATTAATAAAATTTGTTACTGGGCGGCGAAAACAATTCTGGCATAAAAACTGTGTGGCGATTGGGTTGTCATCCGGCTTTATGGAGCCACTTGAATCAACCAGTATTCATTTAGTGCAAAGTGCTATAGCTAGAATAATGTCTGTGTTTCCAAGAAAAACAATAAGTCAAGTAGAGATAGATCTTTACAATGAACAGGTAGGTTTTGAATACGAGCGGATTCGTGACTTTTTGATATTGCACTATAAAGTTACCAGCAGAAATGATTCCGAGTTTTGGAACTACTGTAGGCAAATGTCGGTTCCTGATAGTTTGCAGCAAAAAATTGAAGTATTTAAAGAAAATGCACATGTGCATCGTTTTAATTCAGAGTTGTTTAATGAAATCAGCTGGGTAGAAGTCATGTTGGGCCAAGGGCTATACCCCAGAGGCTATCATCCGCTTGTAGATGTTGTACCTGCTGCGGAGCTTACCAGACGCATGGCGCACATTAAGCGAGTTCTTGATACGGCTGTGGATTATTTGCCTGCTCATGCGCAATATATTGCGGAGCATTGTGCGGCACAAGAAGTGAAAAATCAGTAGATGATAACGAGATTCCCTCTGTATGCAATTACACCCTGACTTTTCCTGTCGCGTTGACTATGTAGGAAATGAGCAACAGCCTGTTCTAGTTGTTGATAATTTTTTAAGTGATCCGGTCTATTTAGTAGAGTTTTGCGCGCGTCATACAAATCTAAACAAGGTTGACGCGTTATATCCCGGTTTGCGAGCATCCGCACCAGATAACTATATACAGTTAATTTATTGTTATCTGCGGGACACTATTTGCACCACTTTTGCTATTGACGATTCAATGGTTACACATGTCAAAGCAGATTACTCAATGGTTTTAACGCCCGTAAATCAATTAAAGCTGACTCAATGCTTACCTCACTATGACTCACTGAATTCGTCCGAGTTGGCTGCAGTGCATTACTTGTGCGGCAGCGATAAAGGTGGAACTTCGCTCTATCGTCACAGGGATACCGGGTTTGAATATGTCGATAGCAGTCGAGCAGCTTTTTATACTGAACAGTTAAGGTGTGGAATCAATAACGTTCCCTATCCACAGCGCTATATGAATGGGAGTAATCAACTATTTGAACAAATTGCCTCTTACGAGGCGGTATTTAATCGCATGATTATTTATCGTTGCACCAGTTTGCACTCCGGTGATATAGCACCTGATTTTTTATTTGACTCTAATCCTCGTACAGGGCGATTGACGATTAATACTTTTATTGGCCTTTAATCTCTTCCCTGAAGGAGCGCTATTTAGCGAATACCAATAACGCATAAAAAAACCCGACAAAAAGTCGGGTCTTTTAGTTCAGCTTAAGCTTAAATTAAGCTTTCAAGCGGCGTGCCGCAAACAAACCAGCTAGGCCCATAAGCATCAATACAAAGGTTGATGACTCAGGAACATGTGCCTTGATACCAATTATCAGGTCATCATGGTTGTCATCATCAGGCACCTTAACTCCATTCACGATTTTGTGGCTCCCTGTATCGTCAAAGAACAGGATTGCATCATATAAAACACCGTTAAATGTGGTGTCCAGTGCAATAGCGAATGACACGATATTATTGCCACCGTTGTTGGAGCCGTTGGCAACGGAGTTCGGATTTGGATTTAAATTGGCACCTGCAGCAAATGTAAAGTCAATCAAATCACCTAAAGTGTAGGCTTTGCTGTAGGAAAAAGAGCCGCCACCGGTAGTGATCAGATTAGTGTTACTTTCGGATGTAAAGGTGTTGGTCCAGCCAGCTTCTTTACCTAAAAACTCAAAGCTCAGAAACATAGTGTCTGTTTGATTGGCTTTCAGGTTGCCGCCGATGTTATAAGTTTGTGGATTTAATGCACTTTTGAAGTAATTGTTAGCGGGTACCGCTTGGTTGGTGCCCCCATCAATGTACATCAGTCCTGCTTGTGCTGCGAATGAGCTCAGTGTAATGAGCGCGGCAGCTGCGATCTTGATAAGTTTCATGTTAGTCATCCTTTTTCCATTAGCCAAAATGAGTGAGTTAAAAACAGCCTAAGCCGTAATGCCAAAAGCACAGTTCATGCCATGATATAATTTTTCATGGCAAACAAATGGTTGCGATATTGTTTGAGCGGGTATTATCAAGGTGCTGTAAATTTTCCCGACTAAATAGTGAGCGGTGGTTTAGGGGCCGTGGCGGGAATCTCATTTGATACTAAGGGGGCTGCTGCGGGCTTGGATTTACCCGAGCATATCTATACTTGACTTCATTTAGCGACTCGCACACTAAAAACGATAACGCCCAGGCAAAACTGCTGTGGGGTTATCGTTTCTTCTGCAATTAAAACCTAAAAACTCAACCGCAAATTCAACTTGGCCATGCGGCCTGCAGTGGGGAAGCCTATGTCGGTGTAGTAGGTTTCATCGGCGAGGTTTTCCAGCGTCAAACCAAGTTGGGTATTGGCGTTGATATTCCAGCGGGCGTTGGCGTCGATGCGATTGTAGGCGTCCAGTATTTCTTCTACTCCGACCCCTGTGTAACGGCTTACCGCGAAGCGTTCATCCACGCGCAGGTAATTTACATTAAACGACCAGGCATCATCCAGTGTGTAGTTGAGTGCGCTGCCGTAGGTGGATTGTGGACGGCCTAGCAGATGAGTTTCCGAGCTGGGCATGTCGATATCGGCGTAGCTGCCGTGCAAGCGCCACTGCAGGTTTTGCAGCAATTGCCAATTCAATTCTGCTTCAACCCCTTGGGTTTTTACCGGTGGGCGATTGACGTTTGTATTGTTTTCGCCATCGTAATCGATCAGGTTTTTATATTTGTGGTTAAACACACTGAAGCGGGCGCTGCTTAAATCGCGTGTGTATTCAATCCCGGTATCCATGGTGGTGACGGTTTCTTCCAGTAAATCTGGATTGCCCACAAACGGGTGGCCGAGTGCAAAAAAGCTGGGCAATTTAAAACCCTGGCCCCAATTGGCAAACCAGGAAATGTTGTCGTTAATTTTGTAGCGGGTGCCTATGTGGCCGGAATCGTTGGCCGATACATTATCGGCATCGTCGCGGCGCAAGCTGGCCTGTACTAACCAGTCATCAACCACATAGGCGTTCACATTAATAAACGCGCTGTTGATCTCGCGATCCAATGCAAAATTTAATGGGAATACATCCGGTGCGAATAAATAACCTTGGCTAATGCCATCTTCGCGTTTGGTTTCTACACCAATATTCGCCCACATTTTTTGTTGATCGCCGAGGGTATTGATCCAGCTAAATTGGGTGCGCTCAAAATCGATAACCGCTCCATTTGGTGGGACGGCGTCGTAGGGCAATATGCCGGGGGATGTCTGGTTTTCATCGCGCTGATACCAGCTCGCAGTCGTTTTGCTTTGCCAGAAATTATTGACCTGCATTGTCCAACTGAGCGCTGCACTCTTGTCGGTGTATTCGGCTTCATCCAGATCTGGTTGTTGCGCGTACTCCGGACCACCACTTTGTTCGGGGAAGCTGGTGCGCTCGCCATCAAAATAGCGATAGCTAAAATTCAGAGCGTGATTTTCTTGCTGCCAGTTCAAGCGGCCCGCGAACTCTTTGTTTTCAGCTGTGCTACCTCGAACAGGCTCACCGGCGTCGGTAGTTTGAATGTTAAATGCGTAGCCGACTTGGCCAAGCGTGCCGCTCGCCGCAACCCCAGTGCTGGCGTAACCTTCTTCACCAATACTCGCATTAAGCGTGGTGGATTGTTTACCCGGGGTTTGGGTGATGATATGAATTACGCCCGCGAGTGCATCGGAACCGTAAATGGCGGATTGTGCGCCGCGAATAATTTCAATGCGTTCGATGGATTCGATATTAATTCCTTTCAAATCAAACGCGCCGCCACGGGTATTGGTGGGGTCATTTAATTGCACACCATCGAGCAATACTAACGTATGGTTTGCTTCTGAACCGCGCAAATTAATAGAGGTGACACCACCTGGGCCGCCTTGCTCTTCAACCCAGAGGCTAGGCACTTGGCGCAGCGCATCAATCAAACTGTGGTTGCTGAGCAGTAGCAATTGCGCTTTGTTGATAACTGAAACCGAAGATGACAGTTGTTCGTTAGTAACCGGGCTGTAGCTTCCGGTGATGATCAGTTCTTCGGTGGTGGAAAGTGCAGGTGTTGCGAGTAGCGCGAGCATTAGTGGAGTGAGGCGAGCGTTTTTCATTTAAAACCTTTTAAAAAATTAAAAATACAAATCTATCAGTTGCGAAAAAGCCGGATTCCGGTATTTAGTCAGGGACCGTGCGCAGCATGGATGCTGTGCCCGAGCCTACATGGATGTATTCACGGCGTGTTCCTGAGTGAATACCGGAGTCCGGCTTATCTCTTACTACGAAGGTAAATCAGTTTTTCGCTTTCGGAAATTTATACAAAGTGTAATACGCATCCATTTTTTCCGGCGCGTTTTTGCTGAACAAGGTTTGGGTTTTCACTTGGGCATGATAAACACGCGCCGTTTGTTGTGGATGAACCTTGGCTTGTTCAAGCGATTTCAAATCAATGCGTATACTTTTGCGATTATCACTCATCGCAATCGATTTAATTGCCTCTTGCTGCAAACTTAATTCATCCGAACCGTAATCTGCTGCATCGCGATAAACCCATGACTCAATCGATACCAGTGACTGCAATTGTTTAGCGGTGATATTTTTTTCCACCGGCTGTGTTAATTCGAGACTAAAACCGGTTGTTGTAGCGAGCATTTCTTTAATCGCAGGCGCGACAGTTTTGCCATCCCACACGATGCGTTGCAAGCTCGCGACATGACCGCCTTTAGCCTGCCAGCCGCGACCAGTTTGGCCAAGTAAGAGGCTACCATCTTTCATAAACAGTGGGCGCATAACACCGGATTCCAAACCATCGATAAACGGCATCACACTGCCTTGCTCTTTGCCGTCCACAGTTTGCACGGCAATACGAAGCAAGTTGGATTGGGTTTGGTCGCCCATCAACATTTGCCCCGCGAACGGGCCGAACTTGCCTTTGGTGGTATCCCACGTTGGGTGGCCGGGTGAGTTGGCAACGCGATTATGCGGCAACAAAATAATGGCATCGGCGCGTTTATCGAACATGGCGTCGCGAGTTTTTTCTGCCGCCTCGGGGGTTACACCGGGCAGGTCAACCAACGCCGATGGGTGGCCGTAGTAGCCGTCTTTTTCGAGCACAAAAATTTTAGACGTGCTCATGTACTCGCCCTGATTATCGGAATACCAGAGACGACCATCCGGCCCTGTACCTAAACCTGCAGGGCTGCGCAAACCGTAGGCCCAAGGTGTAAATTTGCCATTGGGTTCAACGCGAACATTCCAGCCGCCCAAGCCGCCTTGGGTGCCCATGTATTTGCCGCCCGCTTTGTAACTGCCAGCGGTGTCGTCATGCGCGAGGTTAAAGCTGATGTAATAGGCACCATCACTGCCGCGCGCCGGACCGTGCATGTAAGTGTGATAGTTGCCGTGATATGAGTGGGCATCAAACAGAGTTTCATACTTATCAGCAATGCCGTCGCCATTGGTGTCACTGATACGCGTCAATTCTGCTTTTTGACCGACCACAACGGTGAGGCCTTTTTTGTCTTCGGCAACAACACCCAAGCTGTCAAAGGTGCCTTCAGCAAATAATTGCCATTGACCTTTCAGCATGCGCCAAATGCCAGCGGTGCGGGTTGCGATAACCACGGTGTTGTCTTCGGTCAAACTTAAGCCTAGCGCTTCGAACAATTGCTCGCGGCCAAAATTATCTTTGGGTGGATAATAACTTTCCACGCTATAGCCGGCAGGTAAATTGGCTTTGGATTCGGTAATTTTTATCGCCTGTTTGCGATGGTCAAAAGTCGATGCTTGCGGGCGCCAAACTTTATTTGCCAACGTCATTTTTGCATTCAGGGTCGCCTTGGTTTTGCCAGCGGGTAAAGTCCATTGTTGATTGGCGATTTGCCCCTGTTTGCTGTTGATGTTTTGCAGCGCGTCGCCATTTAGTGCAAACGTTTGTGGGCTTGCCAGTTCACCTTGCAGCGTGACTGTGACATTGCCATCGGCAGCGATACTGGTTTGAATATCCAGAATATTTTTACCTACGCGATAGCGAAAGCTGGGCAGTTGTTGTTTTTGTTTTGAATCGCGTGTGTACCCTAAAAATTGTGCGTCCATTGCTGCGACGCGTGCAAGGTGATCTTCTTTGCTATTAAGCGATGCGGCTACTGTTTCTGCATCACCATATCTCGCTTCTTTAAACGAAAAATCAATCACTTCACCTTTTGCATTTAACGGCGCGATCAAAAAGGGTTTGCTGCCAAGATTTATCTCGCGGCTTTCATAACCCATTTTTAATCCCTTGCCGCCGCGATTCAAAAATTCACCGGTCATATCAAGGAATCCGCCTTGCCAAATTTTGGTAATGGCGAGCAGGCGCGGATCAAAGGTGTAGTTAACGCCCCAAGGAGTGCCTACGTGAATTGCGCGGCCGGAGG
>DQHS01000240.1 GCA_003524365.1 Cellvibrio sp.
CGTATGGGCCTCATGATTAACAATAATCTATGGAATAGTATTCAATGGGGCTCGTATATCGTTTGCTGCCTCAGTGTTGTCTTATGGGTTATTGCACTACGCGCTAAAGGAATCACAGTAAAGATTGTCGATGTAAATATAACGAAAATGGGGATTATTTCTGCGCTTATTATCTGTACTTTGCTTGTGTCATCCCGAGCAATTTACCTGCAAACAAGCTCCCCATTATTTCCGTATGCAGCAGGCATTCTGAATGGATTGATATTGGCTTTCGGCTTACATTTTGGACTGCGACGGAAAACAAAAGAAATGGAGAACAACTAATGGCTACTGCTTTTTTTGATGATTTAATCCATGCACCCAATCGTTTAAAAATTTGTGCCCTGTTAGCCCCAGTCACATCACTGGAGTTTGTAACGCTATGCGAACAACTGGGAGTGAGTGACTCTGTACTTTCCAAACACATTAAGTCGCTCGATGATGCAGGCTATGTGGTTATTAATAAAAAAACCAGCGAGGGAAGACAGCGCACCTGGTTATCACTATCTCCGAAGGGACGTAAGGCTTTTAACGGACATGTAGCAGCCCTGAAGGAAATTGTGGGGTAAAAAATTTACAAGAGCCCCCATTAAAGCTAACGCCTAGTCGGTTACACCAATCACCTAAAAACTTGACCCTCAGGATTACATGGAAGTACTGGGGATAAAATTAAGCACCAAATAAGTTCGATATCGCACAGACATAAATCCCACCCCGGCGCAGCCTAAAACGTAATTCAACTGCCAGCGATGACTTTAAAAAGCGTTTGGTCACGCAAGCATTGGTCATGTAAAAAAAGCGTGGCGCTTAATGCAATAAATTACCTTTACACAAGAAATTACTGCGTCGAAATTAAGTCGCTTTAATTAATTTTTATTCGTCGGATTGGAGAAAATTATGGAGCGTATTAATCTGCTTCTTCCAGATGTCCATATGGCCCACCGTGTTGTGGATAGATTGTTGGCCGCAGGTGTTGAATGGAGCGATATACATATATTAGCTAACCCGAACATCTCGCTAGAAGAACTCCCTGATGCTGACTTACCCCAAAAAAGTGACCTACTGCCTGCGTTGGCCCGTGGTACAGCAGTTGGTGGACTAGCTGGTATGGTTGCAGGATTAGTTGCGCTTTCATTGCCACCTGCTGGCGTTGTTATTGCGGGCGGTGCTTTATTGGGAACGACAATTGGGGGAGCTGGCGTCGGAGCTTGGGCGGCAGCGCTGGTTGGCGTGAGCGTCCCGAATTCTCAACTTAATCAATATGAAGACGCCATTAACCGCGGCGAGTTGTTATTGTTAGTAGACACACCTCAAGAACGCGAAGAAGAATTCAAATCTCTCATCGCATCGGAATATTCAGCCGCTGATTTTAATTCAACACATCAAAATCCGCCTGAAAGAAAACCTGAATAGCGATTTATTAAAACTTGTATTTCGCCGGATTAATATACGCATCACCCTGAAGTCCAGACTCGACGGTTTTTACAATAGTGATCATCTTACTATCCTGTGTTGCGTCCTACTTTGTGATCCTATTCAATAGAAAAGCCAGATTTATGCTCTAGCAAGGGTTCACAGCTCTCTAAACCTACCGCTACTTATTAAATGAACTATCCGGTGTGCCTTTAAAACATTTTAAAATATAGGGAAATGTGCTGGTAATGTAGTACCCATAAACACCGTTATGCATCATCCCATTACACTCATCTAAATCCCCCAAGCCTGCGACATATTCATAATCATCGCGGTATTGGCCATTGTAAACGCCACCTGGGTTGCCATTACCCGTTGGTCGGGCGCCGCTTTTAAGACGGTAGCTAGATAACGCTTTTCGCAACTGACCGCCTTTGTTGATGTAGGGTCCAAAAATCGGATAACCATCAGCTGCAAAACCCACCACAGGTGATTCATCTTCACCCACCTCTGCTGGATAGAACGCATTTGGGGCTCCGTGATAGTGATAAGCTCCATCTGGCTGAGCANNACAAAACCATTACCGGCAAACATAGGATCGTAACGCCACGGCTGAGCCATATTATTGCAACCCACTTTGCCATCGCCGACGTTAAAGCAACCCGCCGCCAACAGATCGACTTTTACTCCATTGAGTAATATTGCGTTGTCCACAAGCAAACTTATTTCAGTGGCTGCCGATGCAAACGCGGGCATGGTGGACACCTCAAAAACGCGATTTTGTGCACTCACATTATTAGCAAATTTTTGTGCTGCATCATTAAAATTGTGATTGGGAATTTCATTGGTGGTAAAAATGCACTTGTCACCTTCCCGGCTAATGTGTAAATCACCTTTAAAATCCGTATTATTATTTACATCCTTAACATCTGAACTGAAACGCGCTGCATAGTCACCACAATTGGCACTGCGATTAACCAGAGTTTTATCAGTAATATCAATCACCGTGGCAGTTGTTGCATTACGAATTAAATCGCCCTGCGCTTTAAGTACAGCGACAACCTGGCTGTAATCACCACCACTCTTCAATAAATCATTCCTTTCGCCAATATCGGCCGTCAAGTCATATAATTCCTGGCTGCCGTTGAGCAATTGAATTAATTTGTATTGCTGGTTGCGCACTGTCCATCCCTGCAGGTTGGCACTTTCGAATTCAGAATAGTTGTAGCTACGCGGCCCATTACCTGCGCCGGAAAATAACGAACTAAAGTTGTAACTATCATTAATTTTCGCTACAGAAATACCGGCGATGCTCGCTATGGTTGCAAAAAAGTCTGTGGTATTCACCAGCGCTGCCTCACGGCTCGCCGTTCGACTCACCCCCTTGCCCGACACAATCATCGGCACTCGAATACCACCTTCATACAAACTATTTTTAGCGTGCGTAGCGCTAAATACAGTCTCATCAATTACTGTGGCTGGCGTACCGTTGTCACCGATAAACAAAATAATGGTGTTAGCACGCTGCTCTGCGCTCATGCTCGATAGCAGCCGACCTATCTCGGTATCCATAGCTTCTATCGCCGCCAAATAATAGTCGCGATTATGCGCAGCTATATCCTCAACAGTGCCGGTGAGCTCAGACCGCTTGAGCAAGTTTTCCGGTGGTAGATGAAAAGGCGTATGGGGGGCGGAGTAAGCTAACCACAAAAACCAAGGTTGTTGTTGCTGCGCAACCCAGTTGATTGCCAAGTCAGTTATTTTGCTTGTGTGGTATTCCGTGCTGGTCGTGTCAATGCCATCTTTTATTAATGACCAATTGAAATAGTCAGGCAGCACACCAGCAATATTACCGGCATAATATTCCACACCGCTTTCAATGGGATGGGAGTTTTCCGGTGCTGCGCCACCGAGATGCCATTTTCCAATCACTGCAGTTTTGTAATGTGCAGTGACACTTTGGCTACGCAAATACCGCTGCAATGTTATTGTTTGAGTATCGAGAATCGCAGGCACAAAACTAATGCCACTGTTAACGCCGTGCTCGCCGGTAATTAAACTTGCCCGAGTCGTTGTACATGCTGGTGTAGCCCATAAATTATCAAAAATAATTCCCTGCGCAGCAAGACCATCCAAAATGGGAGTTGCGGGGCGTTGCTGCGAAACGCTGTACTGGTTAGACGCATCCAACCCAAGATCATCAGCAATAATTAGCAGAATATTCGTTTTACCACTAACGACACCGCCACTGGACGAAGATTGCAATGAGGAGGAGCCACCTATTGTGGAAGATGCACCGGGTGATGATGAATTATTTAAGGAAGATGCACTACTGCTGACAACTGACGAACTCATTTTCACGATCGGCATTGAAGATCGAGCCGAACTTGCTAATGGCGCAGTATCAGATCCATTTCCACCACCGCAGCCGATTAACAATGTGCCAACAATAGCTATATAAAAATACTTCATTGCAGGATTTCTCAAGTATGCATTTTAGAATGTCGTATATCGACATAGAGATGCAACGATAGCCTATCCCACGCGTAACACAGTTAAAACATTGTGCAAATATACCAAACAGTTTCAGGATTGAAAAAAAATAATCGGAATCCCGCCCTATCTTATGGTCATATTTTCTATATGTTTTGGTTGACTATAATTATGGGCACACCATCCAAACTCAGCTGATTTTTTTCTTTCCAATATTCTTTTATACCCTCCTCGCCTTTATTGATCGCCCAGTTTTTTAACTGCTCACGTTCGCCCACATAATCAAAAAAAGGAACGGCCATACCGCAAGAGGTTTGCACAAGATCGACCTGCAGATCAAAAATCTGGCGGGCGCCGGGGGTTACTGCAAAATGACTATAGAGGTCGCTCCATTCAGGATCACCGCAATGAAGCGCACGCGCATTGCCGTATAAACGCAAAATCATCGGCGCGCCTTCAAAGGCGGCAAACATAATCGTCATGCGCGGATGGGTTTGCAGGTGTGCAGCGGTTTCGTTACCGCTGCCGGTGACATTGAGCCAGATAACGCGGTTGCTATCGAGCACGCGCAGTGAATCCATTCCCTTGGGGGAAATATTGACCCGGCTGTCATCGGTCGCGGTGCCGACAAAAAATAATTTTTGACGGGCGATAAAATCTTTTATGTCTGCGGAAATTTCTGAGTAACGTTTTCCCATTGTTCAATTCCTTGTTGACTGATAAGTAACTTGCAATGCCGACCTTGTTGTCAAAGCGGATCTATCTTCATCAAAGTCGCTTCACCACCGCGATAAGACTCATGCGCAATAAACTGCCAACCCAGATTTTGGTAGAACCGGGCTTGATCAGGGGTAAAGAGATAAAGCGGGCTGAAGCCATTTGTCTTGGCCTGACTTACAACGTATCTCACCAAGGCCGCGCCCATACCGCGCTTGCGATACCCGGGGTTAACATAGACGCTTGCAAGCCAGGGCGATAGTTCAGGGTGGCTGTCCATATCACTCTCCACCAATGCAGCAGTGCCGACCAGATGTTTGCCATCGACACAGATATACATGGCAGGCATACCAGCGCCTTTTAAAAAACGCTGCATTCTTTCTATACGAGACTCCACCGTCCCACCCGGATTTAAATAACCCCACTGTGCCTGATGCCAGGCAGCGATGGTGGGAATATGTTCGGGTGCTGCGGCTAGATTAATAATTTTCATTCGGCTTCATCTTATTGGCCCAGCGAGCGTATTTCCCCCAGGCATATGAACTGCAGGAACACATCGGTGCATAAAACGCGCTTTGTACAATTTGTATAACGAGAAACAGAAATACGCACCTCTATATAGATAGTACACAAGGTTTACATCACTAGTGAATAAGCAGAATTTTTCTCAGGCTTATTTCCTCAAACGCAGAGTTTCACTCTTTATATTCCATAAAGTGAACCATCCCACATTGGATTTATTTTTAACTTGGGACGATTTCGCCCACGCCTTGGACTAGGGTAGCGCGTCGGACAAGGCCCGGATCGGGCACTACCCAATCCAGAAACACAAATCTAACAATAACAGTGNNAACAGTTAAAGCATGCCTTACTCATATGGGGGGCAGTTGTACTCGCACCTGCCTGCTCAGCAACAATAACTTCTTACGGCGCCGGCAATATCACCGACGCCGCCAACCCCGCCGGTTACAAATGCGCGGTTGACCATGGCAACTGGATTTACAACGCTGGTATCGTCAAGCCGGGCGTAAGCAGCTGTAGCCCAATTGGTGCGCCCACGGCCATTTACCCGCAGAAAGTAGCTCCTGCAACCACTAAACATACGATGACCCATCGCTGGTGGGGTTCGATTTCGTTTATGGGCGAAATGAAAGTGGGCGATCCTAACGGCGCTGGCTACATTACGCCCGACCCTATGACCGCGCGCATTACGGATCGCGGTGTACGCATTTTAGGTATTCCCGGCGGCTTGCGCACTGGCCCAAGTGCAACCCAATATTCGATTCCAGATCCATTTAACGAAGTATTTGATGGTATCGCCATCGCCAACACCGATTACCCCAACCTTGAAGCCTATCTGAAAGATTACAGTGATGGCTCAGTCACTGTGCAATGGAATAGCGGCACCACGCCGGTGATGGAAGCAACCTTTGTACACGGTTCACCCTATGCATATTTCACCGCGCTGAAAGGTAATTTGCAGTTGCGCACCAAAGCCGCTGATGGCGGAGAAAAGGGAATTTTTTACCAGCAAGGAAATTCTCTGGGTGTGTGGACAAGCGTTGCAGGCAACTACAACAATTTTTTAATCACCGGCCACGATGCCACTACCTTTAGCAACGCAAATACCGCGACTATTGGGGTGAATAACACCAGCAAACGTATGACCGTCACGCTGCTGCCGCAGATCTCCGGCACACCATCTACGGCGATGATTCAGGATTTTGCGCAATACGCGACCCAGCGTGTGAGTGCTGTTGACATCACCTATAGCGTAAACCGCACCACCAGCAAAGTAACTGTTAGCCATAAATACAAATTCAACAATACCGCCGTAACCACCATGGCGGGCATGTTGCCTATGGCCTGGAAAAATTCCACGCAAGCGGTGAGCAATTACAAAGTGCGCAGCGCACGCGGCATAACAAAATTTGCAGCGACTAATGGCTTTAGCTACACAATTCCATTTGTGGGCGTACTGCCTTACTTGCCAGAAAATATTGGCGATTACGATGCAAACCAATTAAAAGCTTTCGTTACTGAATTTGTGAATCAGGGGCCAAACGCTTGGAACGATAAAACCGATACTTATTGGGCCGGTAAAAATTACGGCAAGGTTGCAGAACTCGCGGCAATTGCGCGTTCAATTGGAATGACCGCAGAAGCAGATCAACTCATCAACTGGCTCAAAGGTGAATTGCAAGATTGGTTCCGCGCTAACACCAACGGCAGTGTCGATACCACCAAATATTTTTCCTATGACAGCAACTGGGATACTTTGCTTGGTTACGATGAATCTTTCGGTTCACAACAACAATTAAATGATCACCACTTTCACTACGGGTATTTTGTTCGCGCCGCCGCAGAAATTTGCCGTGTGGATGCGAGCTGGTGTAGCGCGACTAATTACGGCCCGATGGTGGATTTGTTAATTCGCGATTACGCCGCACCACGCAACGATTCTATGTTCCCCTACTTGCGCAATTTTGATCCTGCTTATGGTTTCTCATGGGCATCAGGCCATGCCAATTTTGTATTGGGCAACAATAATGAATCCACCTCTGAAGCAGCTAATGCTTACGGCGCGATGGTATTGTACGGCCAAATCACCAATAACAGAGCGCTCACTGAACGCGGTATTTATTTGCACGCATCATCAACCGCTGCTTATTGGGAATATTGGAACAATCTTGATCGCTTCCGTGGCTTAGGTGGCGACTACGATAACTTTGATGCAGCTTATCCAAAAATGACCACCTCCATTATCTGGGGCAATGGCCACGTATTTTCAACATGGTTTAGCGGTGCTTACGCGCACATTTTAGGGATTCAAGGCCTGCCACTTAGCCCATTGGTTTTCCACATTGGTCAGCACGCCGATTACCTCGATCAATATGTAGATTTAGGTATGAGTCAATCGAGCAATGGTAAACCCTCTGGTTTGATCAACGATCAATGGCGCGATGTCTGGTGGAATATTTGGGCAATGACCGATGGCCAAGCCGCTGTCGATGATATGCAGAGTTATGGTTTTAATTACGTGCCCGAAGCAGGCGAAACCAAAGCGCATACTTATCACTGGGTTTACACGCTAAAACAATTAGGTCATTTAGCAACAGGTACAGGCGCATTAACTGCAAGCAGCCCCACTGCTGTCGCGTTTAATAAAAATGGTCTCATGACTTACATCGCTTACAACTATGGTTGCAGCCCGCAATACGTAGTGTTCTCTGATGGCATGACACTGAATGTACCCGCAAAAAGTTTCCGCGTAAAACGCACAGGTGAAACACCGGATTCTTTGCCCACATTCACCAGCTGTACACCGGCAACCAGCTCATCCAAGAGCAGCCTCGCCAGCTCAGCAACTAACAGTGTGACTTCATCCAACGCGAACAGCTCGGCAGCACCAAGCTCTGTTGCAATAAATAGTTCAGTTGCGATAACCAGTTCTGTTGCACCATCAAGCGCGATAGCATTAAGCAGTTCTGTTGCCACCAGCAACTCGCAAGCGTCAAGTTCATCGGTAGCTAATGCGAATTATGGTCACACTATTATTGCTGCCGACAGCGTGCAATTTTTTGCGAACAACGCAGCATGGGCCGATATTCATTTCACTGTGAATGGGGGAAGCCAACAAAATTTCCGCATGACGCACAACGCCGATAATTCCAATACTTATGAATTAACTGGCTTACCTGCTGGCGCAAGCGTGCGTTATTTTATGACGATTGCGCAAACCCTCGGTGCAATGGATACACCCTGGGCTGAATTTGTAATGAGCGGTTCTGTTGCCTCATCAAGCGCTTCATCTGCTGCACCAGCGAGCAGCTCATCAAGTGCAAGTTCAGTAGCCGCATTCAGCCAACACATAGAAGCCGAAAGTTATGCGTTTATGTCCGGCCTTGAATTGTTTGGCACTGGCGATGTCGGCGGTGGCCAAGTTGTAGGCGCAATTGATGCGGGCGATTGGATGGCATTTACCAATATCACCTTCCCCACTACCGGTTCCTATTTAGTGGAATATCGCGTAGCCAGCCCAACCGGTTCATTGCTATCACTCGACTTAAATGGTGGTTCAATTCTTTTGGGTAACGCCAATATTCCCGCCACTGGAGACTGGGGTAATTTCACCACCATAACCCAAACCGTCAACATCAACGCTGGCACTTACAACCTCGGCATTTATGCACAGCAAGGCGGTTGGAGCATTAACTGGTTGCGCATTACCAAACTATAAGGAACTTACTTTCGTCATACCCGCGAACGCGGGTATCCATAAAAAAGCCGCAGCTTGATGCTATCAACTGCGGCATGTGTAAAAAATATCACAGCACTCATACACGGAGATTGACCATGAAAAAAATGATTAGCGCATTAACATTAACCGCTGGCTTGTTGTTAGGCGCACAAGCTAATGCCGTTATTATCGATGCATCCACAGTGATTCCTGACGAAAATATTTTGCTGAACTTCAACGGTTTGGATTGGGTTTATGCCGGCCCTATCGCCACTGAAGAATGGGGCCCAGGCAATATTGAAGCGCCTGAGTATCGCGCCGATGAAGGTTGGCGTTATGCCACCCAAACCGAATGGGACTTACGCCCTGATTGGACAGATTTTATTATTGGCGGCGCAGCAGTAGATGCTGTCGCGGGTTTTAGCGATCACTCAGTTTATCGTTTCGCTTCCGAATACTGGGGCAACTTCAACCATATCGATTTAAGTGATGCGGCCGAAGGCAGACTGACCAATGGCTATGATATAGGTTCACTTTATGAAGTATACGAAACCTGGTACGTACGCGATGCACGCATCACGACACCTGTGCCTGAATCCTCCACAATAATTTTATTTGGTTTGGGATTGTTGGGCTTGGTGTTTACCCGCAGAAAACATAGCAAATAGATCAACATTGATTATGAAAAACTAAAAAGCCGCATGAAAATGCGGCTTTTTAGTTTTAGCAAATACCTCTGTTAGATCACACAAAATAAAATTAATGCCCTTTCACAAGAGTCATTCTAACGAGACCCGGATATTTAACCAGCACAACCAACGCAATAAAATCATAAACAGCATGCCACACCATTACCATCAGCAAACTATCCATAATGTAATAGGTAACACCGAATGCAACGCTCATTAAGGTCACGGAAATAAAATAGGCATGGGATAAATAATGCAGCAGACCAAAAATAATGGACGCAATCAAAATCGCCCAAGTGATTGTAAAATGATTACTCAGCCAGGTTTGCAGAAAGCCGCGAAACAATAACTCCTCGCCCACACCAGCTAGCGCAGCTACACAGGCAAGATGCACCCAGGAATAGCCGCTAAATATTCCGGAAACCCGGCGGGTATCATTAAGTAAGGCTTGCGCAAACTTTCCCCCAAACCGATAGATAACAGCAAATAATAAAAAGGTAACAATCGCGAGCAAGGTACCTATCGCAACGGCGTTGAGTCTTTCGATATGGGCGCCTGGAATTTGTACGCTAAAAACCCATATTAAGAACATGCCCACTGCTACAATTGCCAATTGGCTTAACAAAATAAGAGCAAAACGTTGATCTCGTTTTTTATTCATCGAGCACCTGAAATACATATCGGCATGAAAAATCCAGCACAAAACAAAACCTTACCCAATTATCAACATCACATTTAACACCATCACCCAAGCCGCCAACACACCATAATTAATCCGCTGATATAAACCCAAATTAATATTGGTTTTAAGTGCACGCAGCATAAACACCAAAGCAATAACTGATATCACTGCAGTAACTGCGGAATACAGCGAGAACCATTCCGGTAGATTATGTATTTTAATCGCCCACAGCAGACAAGCGATTAATAAAGAAAAATACATCACCAAACCAGCAATATTGTGTATCACCTGCCCCGTTGAAGGCTTAGGGATACCCATATCCTCATCGCAGGGAAATAATCCTGTGACCCAATGCGAACTTCCTTGCACCATCATCAAAATGCCGGTCAAAAATTGCAGGCTATTGGTGGGTTCATTTTTCAGTAACACCACACCGAATAGCACAAACCAAAACCCAATGGGAAAGTTATTGACCCATGGATGAATTTTGGTGGTGGCGCGGTTGCGTGCGCCTAACTCACTCATTACTTGGTGGCGATGGCTGTAGCCGGGATATAAACGCGAGACGATAATAACGCCCGCTAGCATCCACAAAGGCGCAGCAACTCCAGCTAAAATTAATAATTTCATCTCATATCCTTTTCCAATTTATTAATCCTTGCTCAGAGGAAATTCCATATCAATTATATCGTCAATCCTCAAATTCGATTAAACGCTCTCCTCAACAAGCAAATCCCTTATTACCTCTGTTGCTGAACTATTGATATCAGACATTTTTACCACTCAGAAAATTTATCTATGATTAGAAGAATCATTACCGCTTCTTCAACCGCAGTACCGCCTTATTCTGATCAATTACAAAATCAAAACGGCCAAGAATATCGATACCTAGCAGCCCATCAAAATGATCACCATTATCCATCGGCAAGCGGGCGAGCATGTGTTTGTTGAAGGTGATGCTTTCAATAGTGAGGGTATCGACTACAAATAAATAACTTTCGACGGTGCCGCTCGCGGTGTTGAGTTGGATAGGTTTGGGGGATTTTACAAAAGAGTAATGGCGGTTGATAAAGCTGGCGGTGAGGCCGCTAATGGATGCGCCGGTATCCAACAATAGTTTTACTTTCTCACCCTCCACCGTTACCGGCACTAAAAATTGTCCGCCAAAACGAATCAAGGGGACTGCAATTTCTGCGGGACCATCGTCTTGCGCGAGGGAACCTTCATCCAATTTTGCCAGGATACCTTCGGCGCGCGCCTGGGTTTCCGGTTGGTTGGCGGCCATGAGTGCATGGTATTGGGCTTGCTCTTTATCTTCCGTTTTTAAATGCATTTTGGCGAGTTGTAAATGTAATTCACCATTGTCGGGGGTGAGTTTAATCAGGTCATTGATTTGTGCCATTAACCATTCATAGCTCTCGCCAAAAATGGATGGATTATCAACGAGNNAACTATCAACGAGACGAATTAAATATTTCGCCAGATAGGCCAGCGCATTTTCAATTTTTTGCGCATCCACTTCCGTGCTGATATAGCGAAACCAAATACCAACTGATTCTTTATGTTGCCCTAATTGCTCGTAAACTCGCGCCAGCAACCAGAGCGCTTCAGCATTTTGTGGTTCCTGTTCGAGCAATTGATTCAGCAGGCGAGCGGCTTCGGCGTAAGCGCCATTGGCAATTAATTGATTGGCGCGCTCAAGCGGCGATTGCGCTTTAGTGGGTAAAAACTCATTGGTTGCGACGGGTGGTGGTGCGCTGATTTCCCGTGGCGGAGGTGACTCTGGCTTTTCAAAA
Organism: Cellvibrio sp.; assembly: GCA_003524365.1. Classification (GTDB taxonomy): domain Bacteria; phylum Pseudomonadota; class Gammaproteobacteria; order Pseudomonadales; family Cellvibrionaceae; genus Cellvibrio. The sequence continues at coordinate 12,070 of DQHS01000240.1, forward strand.
AAATCTGGCTCTTCTATATCAGCGTCAGCAATAACCGGTACATTTTTATCGCGATTAGCATGGCGATATTCGCTGGCGTAAAAACCCAGTGCAAATGCCAGTGTGGCCACAAAGATAATTTTTTTATTGTTCATCGTCAGATTTTTAAAGTTTCAGTATTATTGTGGTTGCCAAGGTTTTTGTAATGACCAAGTTTGTAGTAATAATCAGGACTGTTGTAATTGCCTACGAATAAAAGCCGCCATATTTTCCGGTTTGGTGATGGGGGCAAAACGTTTGATCGGTGCGCCATCGCGGCCGATTAAAAATTTGGTGAAATTCCACTTGATGGATTTTCCTAGCCAACCGGGCAATGCGCAGGTAAGCCATTTATACAACGGATGCGCATTACTGCCCTTCACATCCACCTTGGCAAACATGGGAAAACTCACGCCGTAATTGATTTGGCAGGTCTGCGCGATTTGATCCGCATCGCCCGGTTCCTGCCCGCCAAATTGATTGCAGGGAAAACCGAGAATCACCAAGCCTTGATCTTTAAATTCCTGATAGAGCGCTTCCAACCCGGCGTACTGCGGGGTAAAGCCACATTGGCTGGCGGTATTAACGACCAATACCAACTTGCCTGCGTAGTCAGACAGATTAACGGGGGTTCCGTTCAGGGATGTGGCTGTGAGGGTATAAAGAGGGCTCATGGTTCACCTGTGGGGATTGCTGGCGAAAAGAATCATGAGCCCAGACTGCATGGCGGGGAGGATTAAATCAACCCTCCCGCCCCGTCAGCAGCCGTTTAATATTCCGCAGCGGGCTTATCGAGGGTTTTGATTTGGATATTGCGAAAGAAAGTCTCGGCACCTTCTGATTGGATCTGCAACTTACCGCGCGTGAGCGGGACGAATTTGCCATCGACCTTATGACGCGAATTAAAACCGCGAAACACTTCATGGCCGTTTACTTTGTGGATCAGTGTTACACCATCGGTAATCACTTCCATGGTGTCCCACTCGCCACTCGGCTTTTCATAGTTACCCAGTTTTAATACGCGCGCGGCAATATCTTTACGCAGGGGCAATTTGGGATCGTAGCGGTAAAATTTCCAATCACCTTGATTTGCATCGCCTGCATGAACATCGATTATCACACCATCCAGGCTGTGATAATCGCCACTGTCGCCTTCCTGGATCTGGAATTCGTGGCTGCGCATCCAGTGCCCGCTCTGTACGCCTTGGGCACCGACAGCAAAATACAACAGGCCACTATCACGCGGAGCATCCAGACGCGGATGCCATTTTTGTTTGCCCCACTTCACCTCAAACTTCAGATGGAAATTTTCAAATTCATCCAGGCTGGTCAGACCGCCCCACTCTTCACCGGATACCCGCAGCAAACCATCAACTACTGCAAATACTTTTTTCGGATCATTATTCACGCCGCGCGGGGTGTGTTTGGAAACCAGATTGTATTCGTTGGTCTCCGGCTGATAGCTCACGTAGGATTCCCAGCCGCTGAGATCTTTGCCATTGAACAGGGATTTCCACTCACTCTCGCCTGCGGCAAAAGCCTGGGCGCTAGCGATAAGGCCGAATAAACACAAACTGATTAGTTTCATTGCTGTTCCTCGTTGTTGTTCTTTGTTATGTCAGATGCGCGCAGCCTAGAGCCTGACCATTGTCCAGTCCATATTTCCATAACGACAATTACAGACCTTTACCCTAATTCCACCCACTAGTGGCTGGGGCGCCTGCACGGCCTACTCAACCGAACCATTGACTCATCTTTGTGCAGAAGGATGCGCCAAGGTTTGCTTTGGCGCTGAAAAAGAGCATCTCTCGCAAGTCGCGCCGGGATGCGCCTAATAAACGAACCACCAACAATAGCAAAAATGCACAAATACAGTGAAAAACAATCGACAAAAACGAACCCTAAAAACACACAAATTTTTAAAACAGATAATTAATGCACCAACTGAAATCAAAAATAATTAAAGGGTGACGTTTTGCGGAGGAAAAACCATTTCACATGACCGTCCGCGGAAATTGGCATCAATTATGCGTTATCGAAATTGAGTTAACTAACAACGATCGATAACCCTAACCATACTATTGACTGCCCTGCGCGAGGTTATTCATGGACAACAAAAATTCTCCCGATTCAACCGATCAATCACTGCAATTAGATCGCCGCCGTTTATTGAAAACCGGTTTGGGCGCCGTAGGTGGCGCGGCTGCTCTTGGCCTCCTGCCCGGTTTAGGCAGCCTCGCTTACGCCGCACCCGTTGCGCTGGAAACCACCAAAGCAAAATTAGGTTTTATTGCGCTCACCGACGCAGCGCCATTATTTGTCGCTCAGGAAAAAGGTTTCTTTGCCAAATACGGTATGACCGGTGTGGAAGTTTTAAAACAATCGTCTTGGGGCACCACACGCGATAACTTGGTGTTGGGTTCGGCCAACAATGGAATCGACGGCGCGCATATTTTATCGCCCATGCCCTATTTGATTTCTACCGGTGCAATGACTGCGAACAATCAACCCGTACCTATGTCGATACTCGCGCGTCTGAATTTAAATGGGCAATGCATTTCAGTCGGCAAAGAATACGCGAGCTTAAAAGTTGATGTATTTGGCAAGGGCTTTAAAGAAGCTGTGGCAGCCAAAAAAGCCAGCGGTAAAGCAGTAAGTGCGGCTATGACTTTCCCGGGCGGCACCCATGATTTATGGATGCGCTATTGGCTCTCGGCTGCAGGCATTGACCCCAACAAAGATATTTCCACCATCGTAGTGCCTCCTGCACAAATGGTGGCGAATATGAAAGTGGGCAACATGGATACTTTCTGTGTATGCGAGCCATGGAACGAACAATTAATTAACCAAAAAATTGGTTACACCGCGTTAACGACTGGCGAGCTCTGGCATAACCATCCGGAAAAAGCCTTTGCCATGCGTAGCGACTGGATTGAAAAAAATCCTAACGCCACACAAGCGCTGTTGATGGCGGTAATGGAAGCGCAAATGTTTTGTGAGAAAGCAGAAAACCGCGAAGAAGTGGCAAAAATTTGTTCCGACCGTAAATGGATCGGCGCCCCCTTTAACGATGTTATCGAGCGCATGAAAGGCAACTTTGATTACGGCACCGGCCGTGTGGTTGAAAACAGCCCGGAGCAAATGCGTTACTGGAAAGATTTCGCTTCTTACCCATTCAAGAGCCACGACGCCTGGTTTATCACAGAAGATATTCGCTGGGGTTATTTACCCGCGAGCACCGACATTAATGCACTCGTCGATAAAGTAAACCGCGAAGATTTATGGCGTGCAGCTGCTGCCGCTATTAAAGTCCCTGCGGCTGAAATCCCCACCAGCACCTCGCGCGGTGTAGAGAAATTTTTTGATGGCAAAGTATTTGACCCTGCCAATCCAAAAGCCTATCTCGACAGTCTCGCGATTAAAAACATGGCGTAATGCGGAGTAAATAACATGGCCGAATCCAGTATCACCAGCGACGGACTAACCGAAGAGTCGCGCAGCATTATGCAGCGCGTTAAAGATGTGGGGCACTATATGATGGTGCGGGTAGTTCCCGCTGTTGTCGTCATTAGTGTATTGGTGGCGGTGTGGCAAATTACTTGCTCGCGCCCCGATTCCAATCTTCCTTCTGCCACCACCGTGTTTGAAGAGACGCGCTATTTAATTGAAAACCCGTTTTACGATAACGGTGGTACCGATGTCGGAATGGGCTGGCAATTGTTAGCAAGTTTAAAACGTGTGGCAATTGGTTATACCCTGGCGGTAATCGCTGGAGTTGCGCTGGGTATCCTGGTCGGCCAGTCGTTGTGGGCGATGCGCGGGCTTGATCCACTCTTTCAAGTCTTGCGCACAGTGCCGCCGCTCGCGTGGTTGCCGCTGTCACTGGCAGGATTTCAAGACAGCCAACCTTCGGCTCTGTTTGTAATTTTTATTACCTCCATTTGGCCAATCATCATTAACACCTCAGTTGGCGTGCGCAATATTCCTATGGACTATCGCAACGTTGCACGCGTGGTGCGGTTAAATGGCTGGCAATATTTTTACAAAATTATGTTGCCCGCTGCTGCACCTTATATTTTCTCCGGCTTGCGCATTGGTATCGGTTTGTCGTGGTTGGCGATTATCGCTGCGGAGATGTTAGTCGGCGGCGTGGGCATTGGATTTTTTATTTGGGATGCATGGAATTCATCGCGTATCAGCGACATTATTCTCGCATTGATTTACGTCGGCCTGATTGGCTACGCGCTGGATCGACTGGTGGGCTTGGCAGGCTATTTTGTCACTCGGGGAACATCGCAGTAAACCACGCATAGCCCCTGGTTCGCGATAGCGATTAACGGAAACGCCGGCATTACTGAATGCCGGCGTTTTTTATTGGGCGATATATTTATGGCAAATGATCTCCAGTCCAGAAGCAAGCGTATTTAGAGACGATGTTTGACGAACCCATCCTCACCCAATGGGGTGAGACCCTACTCTCTCAAGGCGCCCATCCATGTCTGTTCACTGGAAAATGCTGTTTGTATCAGGCCTGATGCTTATGCTCACCTCCTGCTCCACCACATCAATTGATGATTACGCCAGCAACCAACCGGCACTTACCCCCCAGACTTTTTTTAACGGGCCGCTAACTGCACACGGCGTCCTTAAAGACCGCAGCGGCAAAGTCACGCGCTACTTCAACGCCACCATCAATGCTTATTGGAAAAATGGCGTGGGAACACTGGAAGAGCAATTTATTTTTGATGATGGCGAAATTCAATTCCGCAATTGGACGCTAACCCCCACCGCCGACGGCTACGCCGCAACCGCAGGTGATGTGATTGGCACCGGCAAGGCACAAGTAAGCGGCAACGCTATGCGCCTTAATTATGTGCTGGAGATCAATTACAAAGGCGCACCGCTGCAATTGCAGGTAGACGATTGGATGTGGCTGGTGGATAGCAAAACGCTGCTAAACGAATCCACTTTGCGCAAATGGGGTTTTAAAGTGGGTAGCATTCAATTGGTGATTGTTAAGCCTTAGCAAGTAGCGGATTAGCCTCTTTTAATACGCACGACTTTCATAACTTCAAATGTAATGCCCGCAACAACTTGTTGTTCCGGGTAGTAGGTAATGTTCACTCTGGCGCCCTTTAAACTCAGGTACTTACCTTTGCGCTTGAACTTAAACGGGACATCGCAACCCTCCACCATTAGCGTATGTAAAATCCATTCACCTTGCTCGCGTTGAACATGGGATACCACTTTCAACAATTCGGAATGATTGAGATTGCCGTTTTTCTCTACCAGTTTTTTAGGGTCTGATTGCATAATTAATGTTTGCGTATGTACATGTGATGGCTATTATTTTGCTCGATTTGAACCGGCATCGTCTGCAAGTTTACTCAGTTTGGCAACCATATCCGGTGCGGCGCGCAAACGAAAAAATGCACCGGTCGCATCAGCGCGCTCTTCCAACACGTTGCAAGACGCAAATATCTCGCCGCGCAATTCTTGCGCCGACCAGGGTAAAAAAATCTCGGCTTCAACCAGATCTTTTTGAAAAAACTGCACGATGGTTTGATGCAACTTTTTTATATCCTCGTCACGTTGCGCACTCAACACAATACAGCCGGGATAACTGGCTTGCAGCTCCGCGATACGCTCGGCTTGTGCATCGGCACCAGGCAGATAATCAATTTTATTAAACACGCGAATGCGCGGCACCGTATCGGCACCAATCTCGGCCAACACTTTATCGGTAACTTCAAGCTGCGCCTCATAGCCAGCGTCACCCGCGTCGATAACGTGTAACAGCAGCGATGCGTTGAGCGCTTCGTCCAGCGTTGATTTAAACGAGGCGACTAAACCGTGAGGTAAATTTTTGATAAAGCCCACAGTGTCACTCACCAATACTTTGGGCACAGTGTCCGGTTGTAAGGTGCGCACTTTGGTGTCGAGCGTGGCGAAAAGTTTATTGGCCACTAATACCTCGTTACCGGTCAATGCGCGCATTAAGGTCGATTTGCCCGCGTTGGTATAACCGACCAACGCCACTTGCGCCAACCCGGTTTGCCCCTGCCGTTGCGCGCGCTGGGTTTCACGCCCCGCCTCCATCGCATCAATTTCTTTTTGTAGCTCGGCAATACGATCGCGCACTTTACGGCTATCGATTTCACTGCGCGACTGCCCCGAACCACGCCCACCCACACCACTGCGCTGCCGCCCTGACGGCCCTTCGCGTTTAGCCGCCTCACGCAAACGCGGCGCCATATAGGTAAGGCGCGCGATCTCGACTTGAATTCTGGCGGCGTGTGAGCTGGCGTTGCGATGAAAAATTTCGAGGATGACGACGGTGCGATCCATCACCTCACAACCGACTTCATTTTCAAGATTAAGCGCTTGCGACGGCGAGATTTCATGATCGACAAGAATATAGTCCACCGCATGACTCACCGCGTTCGGATCAACTTGCGCCACGCCATTCGAGGCGTCTTCCTGCTCTTGCACGAATTGCCGAATTTCCTCGCGCTTACCAACGCCCATATACGCCGTCGAGTCAAACGCCGCACGCTTTTGCGTAAATTGCCCAACCACCTCCAAACCCAGGGTTTTTGCTAACTCGGCCAATTCAGCCAACGACGAGTTAAATTCAGTATCGCCAACACCGTCTAACTGCACAGCGACGATAAGCGCACGCGGAGCGCGTGTTTTTTCGGGGTTTAACATGGAGTCACATCTCGTAGATAAGGGCGCGATCGTGGCGCCAGAATTTAAACATGGGTTAGCGGCTTAATAGGTTCGCAGCTTAACGGGTATTGATCCCGCGTTGCACGCAGAGAGTTGCGGGACCTATTTGCGATCTGCGTCCATACCTGCTGATTGTCATGGCAAGACTTGCGGCGAACCTCCCATTCAAATAGAAATCGCGCGCCAATATTTTGAGCACAGCATCTCGGTTAGTGGCGCCAGCCTCATCATTTGCGGGCGAACGATTTACTAAACATATAGTCACACATACAATAAGCCACCATTCAGGACGCAATGCCACTTGCATCGCCTCAGGTGTCGAGCCTGCGGTTGTGAAGCCAGATTTCCAAAAAACCATAAGAGAGTTATCACTATGAATATTAATCGTTACAGCTTATTAGCCGTTTTACTGGCCCTGACCGCCTGCGGTGGCGGTTCCGGTTCCGGGTCCAAATCTTCCATTTCGTCGGTCGTAAGTTCGATGTTGTCGAGTTCGGCGACCTCCATGTCTTCTCTATCATCGGCCGTGAGTTCAGTATCTTCCTCCGCGATTACCTCCAGCATGTCTAGCGCCAGCTCGAGTTCGACACCAATAGTTATTGAGTTGGCCGCAAACGGCGGCTTCGAAGAGTCAGAAGCGGGCAGCACCGCGCCCGCCAACTGGTTTTTGGCAACTAATGAAGGTGGCGCAGTTATTCAGGTTATTAGCGCCGCTGATCAGCCTGCTAATGTTCGCACCGGCGATCGAGCCTTGGAGGTCGCCATCAACACGATCGGCGCTAACCCCTGGTCGATAGAAATCGCTCACACCGGACTCGATAACGAAGGTATTCCGGTAGTTGGTGGCAGCATTTACGCCTACAGCGCTTGGATAAAAGGCCCTGCTGGCGCGCAAGCCAATTTCACTGTAGGCACTCCCGCTCCAGCTTATACTGAGCGTGCACGCAGCAGTGTCACTCTGAGCGGCGACTGGCAAGAGGTCACTATCGAAGTCACCACCAGTGCGGACGATACGCTCTTGAGATTGCCGGTTCATTTTTCTCTGGCTGCAAACGCAGGCGCGACTATTTACGTCGATGATTTCTCCTTCACCAAAATGGAATCCGTGACTTACGAATACTCACCTGTCACTGTCGAAAGCCTCCGCAGCCTAAGCCCTGGCAATATNNTGCCGATTGGTGTTGCTGTGGCAGCAGGTAATTCTGCGATCAGCCCGCTGACCAACATCCCGCGCCAAACCGTCGTGACCCAGCACTTCAATCAGCTGACCGCAGAAAACATTATGAAGCCCAGCTATCTGCAACCGACACAAGGTCAGTTCTTCTTCGACGAGGCAGACGCCCTTATCGACTTTGCTGAAGCGAACGGTCTGCAAGTGCACGGCCATACGCTGATGTGGCACAACCAAATTCCAACCTGGATGCAAAATTTCTCGGGCACAAAAGACCAATGGTTAGACGTATTGAAAACGNNCACAGTAGCTGGCCACTTTGCCGGGCGCGCGTCAGTAGTTAGCTGGGACGTGGTAAATGAGGCTTTCGAAGACGCGGGTGGTCGTTATCGCGGTTCGGAGGCAAATACCGGATCTTCCGTGTGGTACACCAATATCGGCCCGGAATTTATTGAAGAAGCGTTCAAGGCTGCCGACGCCGCAGCTCCTGATGCCGATTTGTATTACAACGACTTCAGCACTGAATGGAACCGGCCGAAATTGGATGCAGTGGTAGCGATGGTAGAGGATTTCCAAGCGCGCAATATTCCTATCGATGGTGTTGGTTTCCAAATGCACGTGTGGGACAACGCTAACGTCGCCACCATCCGTGAGCACCTGAAATTAGTGGCAGATATTCGCCCGGCGATCAAAGTTAAAATTACCGAACTGGACGTACGCTTAAATCATGTAGAGCCGCCACTTTCGGCTAACGCCTACACTCCAGAGCGCGCCGACCAGCACAAAGCGTTAATTAAAGGCATTGTTGATGCGTACCTCGAGGTAGTACCTGCTGAGCAGCGCGGCGGCATTACCGTTTGGGGCATTGCCGATGTTGATAGTTGGATTAACTCGCTCTATGGCCGTCCAGATTGGTCATTGTTCTTCTTCAACGACATGAGTCCAAAGCCTGCATTACAAGGCTTCGCCGATGCACTGAGCGGTAACTAGAACTAACCCAGGCGGTCTAACGATTCGCTTGACCAAAAAAAATGCCGGGATCAGAAGTGATTCCGGCATTTTTTTTGCGAAGAAAAGACGTTGGTCAAAATAATTCGGGAATTGTAGAGCGCACGTCGACAAACACGACTGTAGGGATGCAAAGGTAGAGCGACTCAGGAGTCAAAGCCGTCGCATAATGGCCAAGAGTGAAAATTGAGCTGATATGCTGATTAGATAGCAAAATACCCGAGCTAGACTCAGGTATTTTAGAGGGCGGCACGAGAGTTTTTTTACAAGGAATCGTAATCAGGGTAATTAACAGCGAATTTTTGCTTCTCAATATAGAGCGCTTTTAATTCATCAGCAGTTTCCTCATAGGAAAAAAGTAATTCCTGAACATCAGCCTCATCATCAAGATCCCCAGCTTGCAATAACGCCTCAAGCCTAAACACTTCTTTGTTGACAGCTTGAATCGCCATCATCAATGTGCCAATAGATATATCAGCCATTTTTTCTCAACCCTTTTTGCATTCGTTGATTAGCATGTAAGCTAAGCGCGGAAGTTACTCCTTACTGTAGGTTGCTGGTGAGGAACGAACCGCAACA
>DQHS01000166.1 GCA_003524365.1 Cellvibrio sp.
TCATATGGATGTGTTGTTTGTTCTCTACCAACTGAGCTACAGCCACCGTAGCGAGAACAAACAACACATCCATATGATGGGATCAGGTCCCAGCGGAAAACTTATCTTGTGAAGTGTGGGCGAGTAATTAATTGCCCAAATTGGCGCACCCGGCAGGATTCGAACCTGCGACCACCCGCTTAGAAGGCGGGTGCTCTATCCAGCTGAGCTACGGGCACATGCTGGATCAAACCTTCGCAGGTTCGATAAAAAGATGGTCGGAGTGGAGGGATTCGAACCCCCGACATTCTGCTCCCAAAACAGACGCGCTACCGGGCTGCGCTACACTCCGACGGTTTGAAACTGACTGCGTTTCAAGTGGTGCGCATATTAACGGTGAGTTCCTATATCGTCAACGAAAAAACACAACAAAATAAAATATTTAGCGCAATTAGTTAAATTCTAATCAGCTTGTGTAATGCGTATTCAAGTCGGTAAAAATGTGAATTCTGATTGCTTACGTTGCCGTAAAAGCAGTGCAGTTGGATTATTGCCGCCCCTACCACATAGGCCGCTCTGAAATACAAGAGCGTGCTGCGTTATAGTCTTTTAGCTGTGAGTCCATTGTGTTTTGCCTATTGCCTCCCTTGGCGGTATTTATGCGACCCTGACAATCTGCTGATGAAAGCCGCGCTAAGTCTTTGTTTAGGCTTGTGCGTCGCCCACCAGCTAGTCAGAATAAGCGCCTATCGTTTGGGAGATTTTATGCAAAACAATAATTTAGCGGTTTCAATGAAGTTGGGTATGCGCCGTCTGGCGTCTGGCGTTTGCGTATTATCGACGATGTTACCCGGCAATCAACGTTTTGCGATGACTGTATCGTCAGTTACATCTGTATCTGATTCTCCTGCGTCATTACTTGTGTGTATTAACCAATTAGTGTCACAACAGGGGCATCTGGCAACTTTAGGTAGTCAGTTTGCAGTGAACGTCCTGTCTACTGATCATCAAGATGTTTCTAATATCTGTGCCGGACGTGAACCCAACCGCAACCGCTTTGAGATAGGCAGTTGGGAGGATGATGATACCGGTCTACCTGTACTCGCTGACGCCCAGGCAGTGTTTATTTGCCAGACTGACCAGGTAACTACTTATGGCACCCATAAGATCATTATTGGTGTAATTCATAAGGTGATTCTAAATGGGGCAGATGTAGACCCTTTACTCTATGCCGATGGCAGCTACGGTGCATTTGCGCGCCAATAGTATTGGGATATGACTATGTGAGAGTGCTTTTGATAGTGCACTTAAATGGAAGCGTTCGATTGTCAAATCTTCTGATTCAAAATGGCGCAAACTTTTAATAAATATTTGCCTTGCAATATGAATATTTCGTGTCTATCAGCTGTTTAAGGTTAATAACCACTAACTCTTTATGCACACCTCCTGTGCTTAGGCGCCCAAGCCGTTCATGGCTTGATCAAAAACGCGAAAAAATGAGCTTTTGATCTTGGTTTTTTATGTAACGCTATGAAAAATAAGGATATTTTGCTATTGGTTGAATTTTAACCAATCTGTTGTTGGTGCTGATTTTATAAGCCTTTGAGGCGGTTTCCCAAAAACTATCCACCAAGTTATCCACAGAAAATGTGGACAAAATTTTGATGAAGGTTTTTGTGCAAAAAAGTTACAGTTTGTGTGCTTTGTATCTTTTATACCGTAACAGGTGACGAATTTTTTAGCGGTTTTTCTTGGTCAAAACAGTGGATTAATTTATGAGTAAACGATTGAAGGTTGCCGTGCTCGGTGGTGGTAGTTTTGGTACGGCAATTGCGAACATCATCGCTTGCAATAATCATCAAACTTACCTATGGATGCGCTCCGCAGAGCAGGCTGAGGTCTGTGAATCCGAGCGCCAAAATGCCCGTTATTTGCCCGGTTATATGCTCCACGAACAGCTTGTAATTACGTCTGATCTGGCGCGGGCGGTGACAGGCGCAGACCTGGTGTTTGTATCCATTCCCAGTCATTCGTTTCGCGCGGTAACCCGGCAGCTCAAACCTCTATTGGGTGATGACACCATGGTGGTGAGTACTGCAAAGGGCATTGAGCCGGAAGGGTTTACCCTGATGAGCCAGATTCTTGAGCAGGAACTGCCCGGTCATCCTATTGGTGTACTAAGTGGGCCAAATTTTGCGAAAGAAATCGTGCAGCAACAGCAGACCGGAACGGTTATCGCCAGCGAAAATGAAAGTGTTATCAGCTGCGTGCAGGAAACCTTGAAGTCCTCTACCTTCCGCGTATACGCCAACCATGATCGCTATGGTGTAGAGTTGGGTGGTGCGCTGAAAAATATCTACGCCATTATCTGTGGCATGGCAGCCGCACTGGGAGCTGGCCATAATACGCAGGCGATGCTGTTGACTCGCAGTCTTGCAGAAATGGGACGGTTCGCGCAGATAATGGGCGCCAACCCTATGACATTCTTAGGGTTGGCGGGCATGGGTGATTTAATTCTCACTTGTACGTCTGACCTCAGCCGCAACTACCGGGTTGGTTTCGCGTTGGGGCAGGGGAAAGAGCTGGATGAGATAGTGGCGTCTTTAGGGCAGGTTGCGGAAGGTGTTAACACTTTGCGTCAAGTGAAACAAAAGGCCGATGAATTGCAAGTATATATGCCGCTTGTATCGGGGCTGTACGCGGTGCTCTTTCAACACAAAGCGATTGCCGAGGTGGCACGCGGTTTGATGGTGGGTGAGCAAGCTGATGATGTTGAATATTTAAGGGGAAACTAATGGATAATGAACAATTAAAATCCAATATCACTTCCAGTAAGCACTGGTTGCGTTTGGTGTTTATGTTGCTGTTTGCGGCAGTGCTGCAATTGGCGAGTTTGGTGATGTGGGTTCTGGTCGCAGTGCAATTTGTATTTTCGTTGATCACTGGTGATGATAACCAGCACCTGCGTCGTTTTGGCCACTCACTGTCTACTTACATTTACGATGTATTAAAGTTTTTGTGTTACAGCAGTGAAGAAAAACCTTTTCCATTTGCTGATTGGCCAGCGAGTTCACCGGTTGAACCCAAGCCAGAGATTGCTGTGCAGTCCACTCAGTCAAAACCTTTAACAGATACTCCTGATGAAGTTGCAGATTAAATGACGATCTACATTCTTCGTCATGGCCAAGCAGAAACGCAGATCACTACTGATGAAGCGCGTAAGCTCACCGATAAAGGCCGAAGCGATACTGCCAAGGTTTTGCAGGCGCGCCTTGCCGATATGGGGTCGCTAGCACAAATTTGGGTAAGCCCCTTGGTGCGTGCGCAACAAACAGCAGAGATTGCTGCAGGTTATTTTCCCCAACTGAAAATCCAGACAACCGAATTATTAGTGCCTGAGGCTAATCCACAGGCATTAATGGATTGGTTGGATGAGCTCAATGCGCAGCAGTTAATTAGCGCTAATCAATCCATATTGCTTGTGAGCCACCAGCCCTTGGTGGGAGCACTGGTTAATATGCTGTGCAGTAAGCCCGACGATTATTACCCAATGGGCACCAGCTCCCTCGCCGCTATTCGCGCGCAAGTCATTGCTGCCGATATGGGCGATTTACTTTGGCTGGATCACGCCTAAAATAACCTTTGTTTTATTTGTTATTCCTCCAGTGGATTTTTTATGGCGCAATCACCCAGCCCGCGCGAGTTGCGCTTTACTGTTAATGGAATGAATTTCGCCGCGCAAGAGTGGGGCGATTCAACACAACTTCCAGTTCTGGCATTACATGGTTGGCTGGATAATGCCGCCAGCTTTTTTGCATTAGCGCCGCGCTTGAATAATTTACACATTGTTGCCTTGGATATGGCTGGGCATGGTCAAAGTGATCATCGCCCAGGCCAAATGGCTTACACACCTCTGGATGACATCAACGATATTCTTGCTGTAGCGGATTATTTGGGCTGGAGTCGCTTTGCGCTTTTGGGGCATTCGCGTGGTGCAATTATCGGCACTCTTGCGGCTGGGGCATTTCCCGAACGATTTATCGCATTGGGTTTGGTTGAAGGTTTATTGCCTGAACCTGCGCGCCCCGAAGATGCACCCAGACAGTTGGCGAGTGCGATTCAAGGTTTGCGCGTACAGCAACAAAAAACACCTTCGGTTTACCCTGATATCAATATCGCGATCAAAGCGCGTGAGCGCGGTATGTTTCCACTCGGGCATGAGGCAGCAAAGGCATTGACTGAGCGCGGTGTGATTGCTCAGGCGGGCGGCGGGGTTTCATGGAGTACTGATCCACGTTTGTTAGCCCCGTCGATGCTTAAGTTATCGCGCGAACATCTACACGCTTTTGTTGATCATGTTGGTGCACCGATAAAATTGATATTGGCAGACGAGGGGTTACCGAAACTCTACGCAAATTACCTGCAGGAAGTTGAGCAGTTCCCTCGCGTGGATTATGAAGTCTTGTCCGGTGGGCACCATTTGCATATGGAACAAGAAGTGGATTTGGTTGCCGAAAGACTTAACGACTTCTTTTCTCGATTCACCCAGTAATATTGCGTTACCAATAACGATTATTGTCTAGTGAGAGCTTATGAATTTATTGCGATTGTTAGTTGG
>DQHS01000020.1:0-12446 GCA_003524365.1 Cellvibrio sp.
TGGAAGACCTCTGGGCGTTCAACGAAGAAAGCGTCGCGCGCGCCATCGCCGCCTGCACCATTCCCATCATCTCCGGCGTCGGCCACGAGACCGATTTCACCATCGCCGACTTCGTGGCCGACCTGCGCGCGCCCACGCCTTCCGCTGCAGCCGAGCTTCTGGTGCCCGATGCCGATGACTGGCTCGATAAATTTATCGGCTTTGAAGTGCTGCTTGAAGAAGCAATGCTGCGTCGACTCCAGCAGTGGCAGAAACATTTACACAATCTGCGCCAGCGGTTGCGCCATCCGCGTGAACGATTGGAACAGCAATCGCAGCGGCTGGATAATCTCGAGTTGCGTCTGAAAAACCACATTAAAAATTTATTGGGCGATTATAAAAACCGCATCCAACAATTGCAGATTCGCCAGCAGGCGCATCACCCGCAAGTGCGCTTGCAACAACTGAATGAGCGAGTAGCGTCACACCATTTGCGATTGCAGAACGTGCAATACCGGATTATCGAACGCAAGCAACAAGCGCTCGGCGAAGCAGTGCGCATGTTAAATACGCTGAACCCGTTGAGCACACTTGAACGCGGTTATGGATTAATTACCGATGCGCAAACCCAAAAGGTCATTACCAATAGCAATCAAGTAAAACCGGGAACATCTGTCAATGCACGTGTGGCACACGGGGAATTTGTCTGCCGGGTAGAATCCATCAGCAAGTAAACTGCGTATACAGACTGTTGAAAATGATTAGATAGATTGCGAACTAAATGGGTGGCCAGTATATTGGCCACTTTCTTGTCGGGGCGCCCTGGCAGTCGATGACTGTACGGGGGCTGAGATGGGCTCGGCCCAACCCGTAGAACCTGAACAGGCTAATACCTGCGGAGGGAACAAGGTTGATAGCTGCGGCTATTCCCTACCCTCCGCCTCAAAATCCCGAGGCAATGTGACAAACCACAAGCTCCCCACAACAATTGCTATCGCCGGTGCCGGTCTACTCGGGCGCTTGCTTGCATGGCAATTGCATCGCGCCGGAATCAGTATCACCTTATTCGAAGCCGGTAGTTTTACACCGGATGCACCGCAAACTACTCGAGCGGCAGCGTTTACTGCGGCCGGTATGGTTGCACCTTTGAGTGAAGCGGTTGTATCCGACGAAGGCGTCTATCGCATGGGCATTTTTGCGTTGCAGCAATGGCCAACCTGGTTTGCGCAATTACCCGCAACCGACGCACCGCTGTTTTTTAATAACGGCAGCCTCGTTGTTGCGCATCAGCAAGATACGAGCGAACTCGAACAATTTGCGCGCGAGCTTGGATTTATATTGCCCGGCTGCAAAGGCTACCAACATGTCGACCAACATGAAATTCATCACCTAGAACCCGATTTACATTCCAATTTTCATAGCGGACTTTTCTTGAGTGAAGAAGGTCATGTAAATAATCGGGAATTTTTACGGTTGATTGGCGATGTGTTGATCCAATCAGGTATCAAGATTTGCGCGCAGACACCGGTTGAAGTATTGCCCGGAAAAATTGTTACCGATAGCAGCGAAGAACATTTTGATTTGGTGATTGATTGCCGTGGACTGGGCGCCAAAAAACAGCTGAGGAATTTGCGTGGTGTGCGCGGTGAAACACTGCATGTGGAAACCAAAGAAATCCATTTGCAGCGCCCGGTGCGATTGATGCATCCGCGCTATCAACTGTACGTGGTACCTAAACCCAATCACCGTTTTATTATCGGCGCGACTCAAATCGAAAGCGAAGACCGTTCGCCCGTCACTATCCAGTCCAATCTGGAATTAAGCAGTGCGCTCTACACGCTATCACCCGCGTTTGCTGAAGCGCGCATTATCGAAATGGACACCAATTTACGCCCGGCATTTATGGATAATCTCCCCAAGGTAGATGTTCAGGATGGCCTGATCAGCGCCAACGGATTATTTCGCCACGGCTATTTATTAGCACCTGCGGTGATTGAAAATGTGCTTGCGCATATTTTCCACAGAGATGAAAAAATATTTGGCGATCTACTTAATTAATACACAAACCCATTATTTAGGGAGTAGTCATCCTCGCACAGAGGGGATACATGTTTTAAAGTTGAAAGCTGGATCTCCGCTGCGCGAAGATGACGACTCCCTAGTGAACATGAAATGCACTTATGNNACTCCCTAGTGAATGTGAAGTGCACTTATGATTACCATTAGCTTAAACAACGAAAGCGTATCGCTTGCAGACAAGACATTGCTCAGCGATGCACTACAGCAATGGGGCTACGGCGAAAGCAAAATCGCTGTGGCTATCAATGGCGAATTTGTACCCCGCTCGACTTACACCGAGCGCGAATTACTTAATGGCGATCAAATTGATATCGTCAAACCGGTTGGTGGAGGTTGATATGAGTTACAACAAACCTGAGAAAGATTTCACGCTCTACGGCGAAACTTTTTCCAGTCGCTTTTTATTGGGCACTGCACTTTACGCATCGCCACAATTAATGCGCGATTCCATTATTCAATCGCGCTGCGAAATCGTCACCCTTGGTTTGCGCCGCCAAAATCCAGCCAATCGCGATGGCGATGCAATTTGGCAATATATCCAGGAGAGCGGCTGCCGCTTGTTGCCCAATACGGCTGGATGTAAATCAGTCAAAGAAGCAGTGACACTCGCCGAAATGTCACGCGAAATTTTTAACACGGATTGGATCAAGTTGGAAGTTATTGGCGATGATTACAATTTACAACCTGATCCTTTTGGATTAGTTGAAGCCTCGGAAATTCTGATCAAAAAAGGTTTTAAAGTATTGCCTTATTGCACCGACGATCTAATTCTGTGTAAGCGTTTACTCGATGTTGGCTGCGAAGTACTTATGCCTTGGGGTGCACCCATCGGCACCGGCCAAGGTCTGTTGAATCGCTACCATTTGCGCACACTGCGCGAACGCATTAAAGATGTTCCTATGATTATCGATGCGGGCCTCGGAGCGCCATCGCAAGCAGCAGAAGCGATGGAAATGGGCTTTGATGGGATTTTATTAAATACTGCCGTCGCCAAAGCGCTAAATCCACCCATGATGGCAGAAGCCTTTGGCGATGCAATTGATGCGGGGAGAAAAGCCTATAAAGCGGGGTTGATGCAAAAGCGCCAAACTGCTAGCCCGAGTACACCCACAGTCGGCCAGCCATTTTGGCATCAGCAATAACTTAACTACCCGTCACTCCTGCGCACGCAGGAGTCCAGTTTTGTAATAGCTATGGATACCCGCGTTCGCGGATATGACGGTAAATATATTTTTCAGCAAATCTATGCATAAAATAATAATCAGGAATACGGTGTATTGTGATGCCCACCATTGGCTTATTTAATAAGGCCACTTATTTTTGCAAACCCTTCTTCTAAACGTTTGGTAATTTTTGGATCTTTACCCTCACCAGACGAAATATACATTTGCATCATTCGGCTCAAGCGTTGCAAATGGAAAGCCATTTCTTGCTGCACTAGAGATGCATCGGCTACTACTTCGCTGATACTGATGCTCTCTTCGCTCGCCATGGATTCTAGCGATTCGCGCAAGTCTTCTTTGAATAACATGCTGCCCTTAAACGTTGTAGCAATATGTAATACGACGTTTTGCAAAGCGTGTAGTTTGCGGTCTCCATGGGTATAACCCACCGATATTAGACAATCGCGCAATTGTGAAAACCAGTTTTGCAAATGGAAGTTTTGTTGCAGCATGCGCTCTGCAAATTCAGGTACACCGCTACCACTCACCAGGTTTGGCAAGGGTAATTCACTGCGCAGGATCATGGTGGTCACAATATCGCAGCTGCGATACAAATAAGCAGCGCGATTCATTTCCAATACCGGGATCACTTCTCGCCAACGCCGCCCCTGTGCTTTAAAACGATTGAAATAAATACCGACGATAGCATCAGCAACAGCGAGAATTTGTCCGGGGATTGAGAGCTCACTCTCCACTTTTGCAAGTGGATAACCTGTGCCATCACAACGCTCATGATGTTCGCTCACGGCGGTAATGATCGCTGGTGACAAACCGGGAATATCAAGCAGGATTTTTGTGGATATATCGACATGGCTCTGCACGTACTGCCAATCATCTGCCGTCAATTCATCCGTTTTATTTAGAATCTGCGGATCAAGATGCAGTATGCCCACATCGTGAGTAATCGCTGCCCAAAAAATTTCACCCGAATCATGTGCAGGCAAACGCATTTCTTGTGCGATATACAGCGACCAAAGACTCACGCAAAGTGTGCGCTGATATAAGTCATTCATCTGCGCTGCCATCACCGTTATAAACTGCTGCACCAACGGCAAATTCGACAGCATTGCGCAAACGGGCGTGAGGGAACTGAGTGGATGTTTACGTTCAGCCAATGACTGAAAATATTCAGTAGAGCGAATTGTGTCGAGCAGATGCTGTAATAAATCGTCAGCACTAATAAGTCGCTCAATATGAATGGAATGAGCCAGCGGCCGGGCAAGCGTTTTATTCTTTAAATATGCGATGTTTTTTTGATCAATCAAAGCCGTTCGTGCAAGAAGTAATTCACCATCTAGCGCAAGAATATCCTCGACTACAACAACGGGATTCTTAGCAGACAAAAGCGCAAGGTAGTCAGCATAGACACTCACCTGCAATGGATTCCATGCAGATGAAATTTCACCTGGCACGAATGACTGTTGATCACGCGACATACATAAAAACCATCCGTGCAATTGATTTTTAATTGAATACTTTTATAGATTATTAGATCAACAATCGCCACAACCACACGCTGACCAAACCGATCAGCAGACTGTAACCTACTAGTGACGAAGCAAAGCGCGGCACCAGATTATGGCTTATCGCTAACACCCCTGCCGAAATCATCGCCGGCATAGCCGCTTCCAATATCACCACCTGGGCAGCCAAACCGTCAATACCCAATAGCCACAATCCCAACCAAGCTATCGCCGGTGAAACGAGCAAGATGTACAGCAAGCCCACGACTAATGGCGATAAATATTCCTGGCTTAAGGTCAACCGCCACTGCAGACCAACCGCGACCATTACTACAGGAACAAGTGTAGATGAAATTCGCGCGAGCGCCGCTGCCAACCATTCGGGGTACACAAATGCACTCGCAGCAAACGCCAGAATCAGTGCGATAAATGGTGGGAAAATCAGAATACTGCGCAAAATTTTTACAGCGGAGGTAGAACCGGACGAGTAGTAACAGGCCACAACAATCCCGTAAGTATTCAAAGCTACAAAAGTGCCGAGCTGATCGTAAAGAATCGCGTAAGGAATCGCCTTAGAACCTAAATGCGCTTCAATAAGCGGAATGANNGGGAAAGGGCTTCAATAAGCGGAATGCCGACAAATCCGGTATTACCCAGGGGCACTAACAGCATTAACGCGCCCGTCAGCGCGCGCGGCCATTTCATCAAACGCGCCGTACACCATGTCAACACCGCACTGAACAACATAATCGCCCAGGCGGCGACAACCGGAATTAGCGCTTCGTGACTAAAGGAAAGCCTGGGAATCTCTGCCAAAATTAATGCGGGCAACGCAACGTAGATAACATACAGATTTAAAGTAGATGCCGCATTTTCAGGAAAGCGGTTGGTTCGCTGCAACAACAAACCAATGATCAACGCAATAATAACAACGGCAATATTTGACATGAATAGATACAACTACGGGAAGACAGTTTAGTGCCCGCGATTTTGCTCGATTAGTGAAATAGCAGCAATAAAATCCTGAGCAATCCTCTCAATTCCCTGCTAACAAAAAAAGCCGCTCGACATTGTCGAGCGGCTTTGGGCGGCTGGCTCAGCTGGTGTTGGAACGCTTAACTAATTAGTTGTAGTAATTAGTGTAAAGGCCCATACGCAAAGCCGAGCTGGTATCGCGATTGGCAAAGCGGTTAATTTTTACCGTGTAATAACCCGATTGGCTGGGCGTGAAGTTGACGTATTCAAAGGAATTGTCCCAGGAATAAGAGCCACCCACCAAGCTGCCGTTAGGAGCGTAGACTCTCATGTCCAGATCCATACCTATAGCATGTGCGTCGTTGCGATTATCGTAGGTATAACTACCACGATTCATCCAGGCCAATGCAACACGGGCTTTCTTGAAGCCGCTGGAAATATAAACACGCGTAGTAACATATCCATCGCTGCTGCCATCGTTTTTATCGAAGGTGCTCCAGGAGCCGTTGCTACCACTCCACCACGCCCAGTAACCGGAATACTGTGCACTTAAAAAATCGATTCCACCTAGCCCTACTTTATCGAACCCACCAGTGATGGAATCGGTAGCACCCGCCAGCATTTTTGCTTTGGCCAAATAAGGACGATATTTCAAATAGGTCGAAGAACTCATCATGTCTGCCGTAAATGCGGCAGCGTGAGGACACGACATACTGGTGCCAGTCATAGTGAAGCCGCCAGCGGTAATATTGGTGCCCGGTCCAGAGAGCTCGGGTTTGTCATTGCCAATATTGGGGTCGGTAAATGAGGAGCCGCTATTAATACCACTAGTGGCGTCGTTGTAGTTACCTACCGCAACGATGTTTAAACCTTTGCCGGGCGTGGAGATACTGCCC
This sequence comes from Cellvibrio sp., assembly GCA_003524365.1. Taxonomy (GTDB): domain Bacteria; phylum Pseudomonadota; class Gammaproteobacteria; order Pseudomonadales; family Cellvibrionaceae; genus Cellvibrio. The sequence goes on from DQHS01000020.1 coordinate 6,616, forward strand.
GTTGTAGTGCCGGAATTACCCGCGCTGTTGAACATGGCGAGGCTGTTGTTGTAACTGTAGTTATCCCAGTTGCGGTCAGTAGTGCCATAGTTATTACTGGAGGCATCGCCGTTGGAACGAGTGGTAATGTAGATCGGATCATTACCGCCTACGCCGTCGAGGTCGCTATCATTTGGGAGCACAGCACTACCACGGCAGTACAAAAACGAATTGGGGGATACGCTGCGAATAATCGCACCGACGTTGCGTGAGTGATTGGTTTCGGCACCAGCCAGACGATCATAATTAGTAATACGGGATTCATCAGCACAACCACTTTCGGTCATATAAATACCAATTCCATCACCACGAGTAGCGCTAAACGGCAGCGCCCAATTAGTAATGTTAGTGGCATTCATGGCCGCGTTAATATCGTCTTTAAATTTCGGAGTGGGTTCAACGCCAGCGATCATCGTGTCATTGCTTTCCATCAAACGCGCAAGAGTATCTGCAGTCAAGCTGGCAGTCAGGCCTTCTTCACCACGCGCAAGTGCTTCGCGAACACCTTTGGCATCCAACAATTTATTAGCTTCTGCCCAGCGCTGAACTGTTGCACTGCGTTGAAGGTTTGCTTCACGTTGCAATTTGCGCAGTGTCTCTGCACTCGCATCGCCATATTGATTTAATTCTTTGGCACCAAGTTCGCGGCCATTCACCACACCACTCGCGGTTTCACCGTTGCGAATCTCACCAAAACCCGTTTCCACCGGTACTTGTAGGTTCACGCCAACGTTCAGCGCTATATCCACACTGAGGGTTGCGCTGTAGTTACCTTGGCTGAGCATTTCTTTGACCCACTTAACCACCCGTGGATCAAATTTTTCTGTTTTTGCTCGCGGAACTTCGCGCTCGGAAATCACTTTACCGTCCGGATTAAGGATTTGTGTTTTCACTTCGCCCTGAGCATCAATAATTTTACTGAATGAATATTTAGCGCCGTCAATCACCGCAACTTTGGTGGTTTCTAATGGAGCTCCAGCCGTTTGAGCACTCACACTAAAAGCGGTGAGTGTGCCCGCCAAACTAATTGCCAAAGTGAGTGTATTAACAGTAAATGAAGAGAGTTTCATAATAAGTTCCTTTATCAATTGAGGTTAAGATCCAGCCCAAATATTCCTTTAGGCTGTGCACAGTGTAGATCGGGAGTGCGGTGCCGACTGTAATCAAATACCCATCGGTTTGTGACTTTTTCACTTTGCAATTCAAGCAGAGAGAAATGGGGAAAATAGCCGCGTCAGTATGTGCGCATCCGCACCGACGCAGCTTGAGCCAGGGTTTATGGTCGATATATGTGGGGGACTAATAGACAGAAACAGTGGAGTAAAAATTTATGTCAATTTTTCAAGATAACGCATGGTTGGTTGCAGTGTTTTTTGCATTTATAGTGTTCTGGATCGTGGCACTGATTTTAAGAAATCGAGCGGCCAAAACGGATTCTGTTGGGCGCTCTGAAAAAGACACGGTGATGAATAGTGTTTCGATAGATGCGAAAGAGAATACTACGAAATTGGATTAGGAAATTTATTATGGTGAGCAAACAATCTCAGCACAGTCTGTTACTAATTAAGCACAAATATACTTTCATCTATATCCGCACAAATAAACATCCTTTAATCGTCAACAAGTCCATAAGACCTATCTTTTGGCTTGGCTTTTTTGCATAAGTATTTCGATGAGTTTGTTAATAGCCGCCATTTGCGCAACCAGACATTTATGCCCCCAATTGTGCCCCAAAATCTGTTGGTTGCAATGGAATCCCCGTAGGCGCCGAAGGACAAAAAAGCATAAAAAAACCCGCATTTCTGCGGGTTTTTTGGCGTTCTTTAATATGGTGCCCGAGGCCGGACTTGAACCGGCACGACCAAAAGATCGACAGATTTTAAATCTGTTGTGTCTACCGATTTCACCACTCGGGCGGAGTGCTTTTACGTCGGTACGTAAAAGGGTAAAAATGGAGGCGCGATCCGGAGTCGAACCGGACTAGCTGGATTTGCAATCCAGAGCATAACCGCTTTGCTATCGCGCCATTTCGAGAGGCCGCAATTCTAGCGGACTCATTTTGAAAATCCTAGTCTTTTATCCAGGTGGCAGAAAGGTTTTTTGACAGTTGACTAATTGCTGTGCAGGTCGATCAAAAAGGCGTTATTTTTCAGCCGTTTCTGGCAATAAATAGGGCCAGGCAGCGCGTATATAAATAATCATTGACCAGAGTGTCAGCACTGCAGCACCTGCTAATGCAATAAAACCAATCGGAAGCAGTATTGGGATATTGGCGAGCAACACAATAATGGCAGTCATCTGCATGGTGGTTTTGATTTTGCCAATGCTCGACACTGCCACACTCCCCCGCTGCCCTACCGCGGCCATCCATTCCCGCAATGCGGATATGACTATCTCACGACCAACAATCACGGCAGCGGCAACCACAAACCAGACTGAATTATGATGCAGCGTGACTAACAGCAGGAGTGCGATGACCACCATCAACTTATCGGCGACGGGATCAAGGAAGGCGCCGAAAGGCGTGCTTTGATTGTATTTACGCGCAACATAGCCGTCAGCCCAATCAGTGATGGCCGCCACGCTAAAAATCAATGAAGAGACGAAATGAGCCCAACCAAAGGGTAGATAGAAGACCACTACGAAGAGCGGGATCAGAAAAATCCGCGTCAAGGTAAGTTGGTTGGCAAGGGTCATAAGCGATTCCGGAGGCTGTATTGTTCGGGCGCGATGATACACCAGCAGGCGGTCATTGACACCCTTTGGTTATATTACTGAAACATTTGGGGTATGCATCGGACTGCGTTAATCGTTGTGGAAAAACGCATAGATTTCTTCAGCGAGCCGCTGGCTGATGCCATTTACGCGCCCAAGATCGTTGATACTGGCATTTTGGATCTCATGCAACCCACCAAAATGACGCAGTAACTCGCGGCGACGATTAGCGCCTATTCCGGGGATATCTTCCAGGGTTGAGGTTTTACGTTTTTTGTCGCGCCGCTGTTTGTGGCCGGTAATGGCGAAGCGGTGGGATTCGTCGCGAATATGCTGGATCAAATGCAACGCGGGTGAATCGCCCGGCAATACAATCTCCGCACCTGTTTCACCATCAAACAAGGTTTCAAAACCGGCTTTGCGCGTTGTGCCTTTGGCGACACCAATTATCTGTACCCCTTGCACACCCAATTCGGCCAGTACTTCTGTGGCTTTACCCATCTGCCCTTTGCCGCCATCAATCAACAAAATATCGGGCAGCTTGCCTTCACCATTTTGTAAGCGGGTGTAGCGCCGTGTTAGCGCCTGCTCCATTGCGGCGTAATCGTCGCCTGGGGTGATGCCATCAATATTGAAGCGGCGATAATCCGATTTCAGTGGACCGTTGGTATCGAACACTACACAACTGGCAACGGTAAGCTCGCCGCTGCTGTGGCTGATATCAAAACATTCCAAACGCTGTGGCGTTTCGTCCAGATTAAGTGCTTCTTGCAATGCAACAAAACGATCCAGCGAATTTTTCTTATTATTAATGTGCGCGATAATATTTTGCTGCGCTGCGGTCGCTGCCATTTGCAACCATTGCGCGCGATGGCTACGCACTTGGTGGTTGATCGATACCTGACGCCCCACAGATTGCTGCAAGGCTGCACTGATCAACTCCACCTCATCGAGCACTTCACTCACAATCAATTCGCGCGGAATTTCGCGGCCGCTGCTGGCAAGATAAAATTGTGGAATAAATTCGGCGAGAATTTCCGCAGGCGTTTCCGCAAGCGTGGCCGATGGATAAAAGCTGCGGCTGCCAAGAATTCGCCCTTGTCGAATAAACAGGACGTGCACACAAATCGCGGATGCGCGCATTTCTGCCGCAATAACATCGATATCGCCATTACCCTCTTCAATCACTTGTTGTGATTGCACGGTGCGCAGCGCAGTAATCTGGTCGCGAAATGCAGCGGCTTTTTCAAACTCCAGTTGCTGTGCAGCAACATCCATCTTATCCGCTAACTCGCCTAATAATTTGTCGGCATTACCCGTCAGGAACAGACTGGTGTGGTACACATCCGTTTTATAATCCGCTGGTGAAATAAATTCCACACAGGGCGCGGTGCAGCGTTTAATTTGATATTGCAAACAAGGGCGGGTACGATTTTTAAATACGCTGTCTTCGCACTGGCGCACACGAAAGGTTTTTTGCAGGAAATGCAGACTTTCTTTTACTGCACCAACATTGGGGAAAGGACCGAAATAATCGCCGCGTTTTTTCTTGGCACCACGATGAAAGGATATGCGTGGATAATCTTCACTACTGGAAATAAAAATATAGGGGTAGGACTTATCATCGCGCAACAAAATATTGTACGGCGGGCGATTGGATTTAATCAGATTCTGCTCAAGGATCAGCGCTTCTGTTTCACTCGCTGTGACCGTTACTTCAATGCGCGCAATACGCGACACTAAAGCATTGGTTTTAGGTGTTAGACCGGTTTTGCGAAAATAACTTGCCAACCGCGCCTTCAGATTTTTTGCTTTGCCCACATACAAAATTGCACCGTCACCACCAAACATTTGGTAGATACCGGGTTGCTGCGTGGTATTGGCAAGAAAACGGGAATGATCAAACAGATCAGCGCTGGCGTGCGTCATCAGAAAAGGTGTCTGTGTAGAGGGAACAAAAGCAGTCGTTTAAACGACTGCTTCCGGATCAAGAAGATTATGCTTCACTGCTAACAAGGTTAATTCAACATCGCTATTGATAGCCAACTTTTCAAAAATACGATAGCGATAAGAGTTAACTGTTTTAGGACTTACGCAAAAGGTATTGGCAATATCGTTTACCTTTTGACCATTGGCAATCAGCATTGCCGTCTGCAGCTCACGCTGGGACAACTTCTCGAACGGCGATTCCTGATTGTTATTGCCAGAAAACGTTCTGAGTGCAAGTTGTTGCGCGATGCTGTTACTCATGTACAAGTCACCGCGAATCACTTTGTTGATCGCATCGGTAATCTCGGTGAACTCAGCACCCTTGGTGACATAACCTACTGCCCCGGCCTGCATCAGGCGCGTCGGATAGATATCATCATCGCAAGCGGTAACCGCAATAATTTTGATAACGGGATTCACGGTTAGTAATTTTTTAGTCGCTTCAAGGCCACCCATCCCCGGCATTTTTACATCCATCAGGACAACATCAGGCTTCAAAATACGCGCCTTTGTCACCGCCTCTTCGCCACTCTTGGCATCCCCAACCACCTGATAGCCTTCTACGTCGGCTAACATGCGCACTATCCCCATGCGAACTAGATCGTGATCATCGACTACGAGAATCTTTGTCAAACTAGCCCCCAATCCGAAACCGGATACATAACATTGTTGTTATAACTACCATAAAACTGCTGGCACATTTTTAATGATTGTAGTGAGACTCTGCACAAACTACCACTATTTAATCTACTGATTGCACCATGTTAAATGCCATTGATCGATTATGTCGCTGTTTTTATTACCTTTTCAGTAATAGTCATATCACCTATAAGATTGCTTTTAAATTTAAGCCGCTATTTGTGCGATACCTAGGGATAAATTCGAGGCTCCATCTCAAGCATTACACCAAACTGTTCAAACACTGATTCCTTGATCAGTTCAGCCAACTCCAGCACCGCCTGCCCCGAGGATTTAAGCGGATTTGTAAGCACCAGCGCTTGTTGCTCATGAACAACAGCACCACCAACCTCCCTACCGCGCCAGCCCGCCTGATCGATCAACCAGCCTGCAGCCAACTTGACCTGATT
>DQHS01000020.1:12534-12707 GCA_003524365.1 Cellvibrio sp.
TGCTTAAAAATACTGTCGCGATAACCGAACCGGCAGCTTTCATTAGTAAAAGTCACCGACAGGCCCGAGCGAATATTAAGCGCTGATAATTCAGCGACCAATTCTTTGATTTCCACGCCGTAGGCACCGATATTTTGGATAGGTGCAGCACCGACGCTACCGGGAATCAGCGA
>DQHS01000020.1:12803-13184 GCA_003524365.1 Cellvibrio sp.
TCACCTGATTAATTAAAATTTTCCGTCATTCTTGCAGCAAGTTAGCGAAATGCATTACTGCGAATATGATTTAGCAAACCCTGCGCGGCGTCTTCCACTAAATCCAACACCAACTCAAAGTCGTCTTTGCCACCATGATAAGGATCTGGCACTTCGCGATAGTCGCCGCGCGAACCAAACTCAAGAAACAAACCCAGATGGCCGGTATAAGTCGATGNNCCGTGCGCGCAAACGCAAGAGCCTCGCGTAACTCTTCATCCGTTTTTACGCTAACGAAATACTGCGCCAGTGCAGGAACGGCGAGCGTATTGAGTTTTTGCAAATTGTAATGCGGTAAAAAAAGTGGCACAGCAGACTCACCTGATTAATTAAAATTTTCCG
>DQHS01000020.1:13271-15191 GCA_003524365.1 Cellvibrio sp.
ATCATAACCACGCTGGCGCGCTGCGGCGACTGTACGTGAATCAGGCGCCTTGCCAATATGCCAATCGCCAGTTCCCGCCGAATCCACCAACACTTTTTGATCCAATTTTTCGCGTACCAGCAGCTCACGAAAAATCCCATCTGCCGTGGGTGAGCGGCAAATATTACCCAGACAAACAAATAACACTTTAGTCATTTTGCATTCACTACATTTAATTTTCTAAAATTGCTTTTACACGCAACAGATCCGCCTCGGTATCTACACCACCGGGCACGGCTGCACAGGCTTCGGCAATATGGATTGCTTCGCCGTTAGCCAATACCCGTAATTGTTCAAGCGATTCAATCTGTTCAAGCTGCGCTTGCGGCCAGGTGATAAAACGATTAAGCAATGCCACGCGATAAGCGTAAATGCCAATGTGCCGCTGCGCCGGAAAATTCCCTGGCAAACTATTGGTATCCGCCTTGGCAAAATGATTGCGCGGCCAAGGAATGGGCGCGCGGCTAAAATACAAGGCTTTTCCCGATTGATCAGCAACAACCTTGACGATATTCGGGTTACGGAAATCATCCAGGTTATGAATAGGTTCACTTAATGTTGCAACACTCGCATCAATATTCGCTGCGAGGTTAGCAGCAACTTGATTAATTACGGCGGGAGGAATCAAGGGTTCATCACCCTGCACGTTCACAACAATATCCGTTGCTCCCAGACCCAATTGCGCTGCAACTTCCTGCAAGCGATCAGTACCCGAATTATGTGCGGCGGATGTCATACACACACGCGCGCCAAACGATTTGGCAACTGCTTCTATGCGCGCATCATCGGTAGCGATAATGACTTGTGCCGCAGCGCTTTCACACGCACGCTCGTAAACATGCTGAATCATCGGTTTGCCCGCAATTTCTTTCAGCGGTTTTGCTGGTAGGCGGGTGGACGCATATCGTGCAGGAATAACGACATAAAAACTCATGATGGGATTCCGTTAAATAAAATCTATTTGGATTTGAAAATGGTTTTTTTCTGCTCGCAAATTCGCTCCAGCTTTTGCAGGAGTGCTTGCCAAAAACTATCGGGTAAGCTGGCAGTAATCGGTAAGTAATACCAATTGGGCTGCGCAAACTCGCGGCATTTTACGGCGTCTTTTTCTGTCATCACCACCGGTAAATTATTCGCAAACTGTAAATCACTTGCAGCGTAAGCGTGATGATCGGGAAATGCGTGTAACTCTGCGACCACACCTAATTGGGTTAAGGTATCCCGGAAACGCTGCGGATTACCAATTCCGGCGACTGCATTAACCCGCTTCGAATTCAATTCGGCGACGGAAATTTTTTCACCCGATTGCAGATTGATTAGTTCCTGTGCGCGGATCTGCATAGGTACGTAAAATAAATCCTCTAACCCCGGCAAAACAAAATTATCGACCGGCGAATTAACCACAACCCAATCTACCGTTTTTAAACGCGATTTAGACTCACGTAAAGGCCCAACTGGCAGGCGCCAGCCATTACCCAAACCGCGCTGGCCATCAACCACGGCGATTTCAATATCGCGACCCAAACGGTAATGCTGCAAGCCATCATCGCTTAATAAAATATCGCAATTTTGATCTTCCAGTAATCGAGCAGCCGCAACGCGATCTGGCCCCACACAGACGGCACATCCGGTTTGCTGATAAATAGTTACTGGCTCATCGCCCGCTTCAGCAGCCGTACTTTCGCCATCCAGTAGATAGGGGTAATTTGCTTTACCACCATATCCACGGCTAATCACACCAGGATTAAACCCCTGCTGCTGCAGCCCTTTCGCCAACGCAATTAACAAAGGAGTTTTACCGGTGCCGCCCACAGAAATATTACCCACGACTATCACAGGGGTAACTAATCGTTTTTGCGTGTAGCGCAGAATCCAGTGGCG
>DQHS01000020.1:15205-15326 GCA_003524365.1 Cellvibrio sp.
CTTTTTCAGGCTCTGGCTGGCGGGTGGTGATGCTCAAATGTGCAAAACCCAGCTGACCGGCGGCATCCATAGCTTGAACCACTGCCTGATGCGGCGTTTTGGCATCCGCAGTTATCACCAA
>DQHS01000123.1 GCA_003524365.1 Cellvibrio sp.
GACCACTTCCGCATTGTGTTTTTGCCGCGTGAAGATGATTTGACCAAAGCCATCCAGCGCTTCGGTAACTTCTTATCGCGCTACTCGCAATGATTTTTCGCTGCCGCATTGAAAAGTAGCCATAAAAAACCAGCCTTGCGCTGGTTTTTTTCTCCTCAGGATAAATTGGCAGGAAGTTGATAAACCATGAGTTTCAACTGCTGTTCTGGATCCACATCCGGAAAGTCAACATGAGATTGTAAGCGCTCTACAAATTCCGCCTGCGGGCATTGCTCGATAAATTGCTCCTTTAAAAATCCATCACTTAATTCCGGTGCATTTAAGCAGGCCAACACCAAACCACCATCTGGCATCAGCTCCGGTAAACGACGAATGACTTTGGCGTAGTCTTTTTCTGCAATAAAACTGCCTTTTTGATAAGACGGTGGATCAATAACCACCAGATCATAAGGACCAGGCTTTTTAACGCGGCTCCAGGATTTCAGTATATTTTCGGCAACAAACTCACTCTTATTTTTTGCAAGATTATTGAGCTGATGATTAGCTCGCCCCAAATTCAAGGCGGCGCTGCTCATATCCACGTTGACTACTTTCTCTGCGCCAGCGGCAATAGCCACTACCGAAAACGCGCAGGTATAAGCGAATAAATTCAACACCCGCTTACCATCAGCATTCTGCTCAAGCCATCGCCTACCAGGTTCTATATCTAAAAAGAAACCGGCATTTTGTTGCTGCCCCATATGCAAATTAAATAATGAGTTACCACGGCGCGCATACATCACCTCGGGTAATTCGCCCCAGATAATCTCGCTCGGTGCATTGGCCAGGTAGCGCCGCTGCACCACCAATACCGTATTAGTCGATGCAAACCTTAGGCGCATCTGAGCAATCAATTCGTCCAACCAGTGCAACGGCGGCTCGAGAAAAAGAGTGATTAAAATGGTGGGCTGAAAAAAATCAATCGTTACAAATTCCAATCCGGAGAAGGTACGCCCGCGACCATGGAATACGCGATAACTATCAATTTCAGTTTGGGTACGAATTTTTTCAGCAAGCAACGCAAGGCGCTCAATAATAATCTGCATTAGTGCTCGCCTTCAGCGAAATACCCTACAGGGTACATAATAGTTTCGCGGTAACCGGTAATCACTGGACGATAACCGACGAATGCAACGTCCAACTCGGGATCATTGGTATCCACGAGTAGCGGGCGGCCGTTAAGCGCAAGAATTTTTCCGCGTGCGGCGATAATATAAATATTGTCTTTACCAATACGCCGCAAAATTTCAGGCGTGAATTGCTGGTTGCCGCGACCGAGAATATGCCCCTGCCCGCCGATGGCAGTGATGATCATTTTTACTGGGCCGGTAAATTTGCCGAGTTCAGCAGAAATTTGTGCTGCACTCACGTCAACTGCAATCAATTTATTATTGAGAAATATATCTACGCCCAACAAACTACCCTCAACGCCTAACTCCTGTAAAAAAAGATGTGTCGTTGAACCAGGGCCGACTAGATACAATGTATCCGAATGCAACTGCTCAATCATTTCCTGTGCAACATCCAATTGGGCCAATTCATCGCGCTCGGTGCCGGCATTTTTGACTTGCTGCAAAAACTGGGAATCTTCTGGCACTAACAAAGTACCGTAAAAACGCGCACGCACCTGGCCGTTGCGGAAGGCATCCTCATCAATATCTTTTACGTCGCGCTCAGCAATATTCACTAGTGTTCCGGTTAATAATTGTTTAAGTATTTCACCCGCTGCTTCAGGAGAATTCGCGTAAACACCTGAATGCATTTTCACACCGCAGGGAACACCCAATACCGGTTGTGATGTGCCCACTACATCGGCAATTAAACGCGCAGTGCCATCGCCGCCCGCAAATAAAATTAAATCAACATTTTGCTGCATAAGCGCCATGGCCGCTGCGCAAGTATCTTGCGCGCTGCTGGGTTGCTGTTGCGCGACACCGATAATATGGGTAGTAAAACCTGCCGCACGAGCACTGAGTTCCCCCATATCACCGGCAAAACAAAAGACTTCTACTTGCTCACAAAAATTGGCAATTATCTGCAGTGCCCGCTCCATACGCGCCAATGCACGCGGTTCAGCACCGCGCGCAAGTGCTTCAGTACGGATCGCATCACCATCGGAGCCTTTTAAGCCGACACTGCCACCCAAGCCTGCATAAGGATTAATAATTAAACCGAGTTTAAACACAGTGGAATCCTAATACCTGCAGCCATTTTTTATCGGCATCAGTGATATTTTCCAAATGTACTTGGTAATTATGAAATTCGCGGCGCACTGGATAGTGTTTGCGCAGACCATCAAAACCTTCACCAAAAATGATTTCGCCCGCGAGCGCCTGAGTGGCGAGCGCGCGCAAACGTGTATCATCAGCGGCGATATCGTAAACCTGTTTTATCAATTCTTTGGCGACACTAAAAATAGTAGTGTCTTTATCGATAAGTTCATTGATGCGCAATTGATTGTTCGCCAGTGGCGGCACTAATGCGGTGAGTGACGATTGCGGGGATTTATCGGAATGACGGCAGAGCGCTTGATAAATCATCTCTGTGCCATTTAATTTTCCATCGTAACTGTAACCAGCAATATGGGGGCTACCGAGTAAAACCCTATTGAGTAACTCCAGGGATATATCCGGTTCCGGCTCCCATACATCCAATACCACACGCAAATCATCGCGCCCTGCCAATACATCCAACAAAGCCTGATTATTAATAACGGGGCCACGCCCACAATTAATTAACACGGCGCCCGTTTTTAATTGCAATAATTCTTTGCGACCCAATAAATGAAAACTCGGATGTGGCCCGGCAGTGACTAAAGGCGTATGCATACTGATCACATCACACGCCAACACCTCATCAAGACTGGTTAGATCGGGATTCTGTGCGAGTGTCAGGTTGGGATCGTAACAGCGCACATTAACACCCTGAGCTTTCAGTCGCTTGTAGAGCAAACCGCCCACATTACCGCAGCCGATAATGCCGAACTTCACCGGCAACCAATTAATATCAAGATGGCAAAGTGCCGCATAAACGAACTCAACTACCGAGTTGGCATTGCAGCCAGGGGCGCTCGACCAGCGAATCCCATTTGCATCTAGATAGGGCTGATCCAAATGATCTACGCCAATAGTGCAGGTTCCCACAAATTTAACCTGACTCCCATCCAGCAGCGCAGGGTTTACTTTAGTAACTGAGCGCACAATCAAGGCATCTGCATCGCGCACATCCGCAGCGGTCATGGTGCGGCCCGGCAAACGAACCACTTCACCCAAATGACTAAAAAACTCGTTAACCAGCGGGATATTTTCATCCGCAACTATTCTCATAACAGCTCNNGATAAACCTATGGAATAAAAAAGTTGCCCATAGCAGTTGTGCTTTGGGGATTTAGCATATACTTTATATAGTGATGGTGACGTTAAAACCATCGTTCGGCACCTGATTTCTGGATCAGGCTCTGCCTCACTTTAGGGGGTGGTATTATGAAGACCTCGGACACTGGCCACAACATGGATAATGTGGTTGATCTCTTCACTGGAAAAACCTACTCAGCCCTTCACGAAGAGCGCTTTATCCGTCTTTCGCCTGAATTAGACGGTTTGGAAATGCTCTACTCCAACGATACCAGCTCCGAAAAACTCTACAGCCTTAAGATACTTTGCTGGGGCTTGCGCTCTAATGGCGAAGTGGTCGGCTTGGTGCCATGGCTCAACGACATAGTGCCCTGCCCAGACTTATGCGATCCATTGAACGGCCACTGGGAAGGTTATTACGATCCGGGCATTGACGAACTCTTTTTCGAGGCGCCTATGCACAAAGTGATCGAACTGGAAACCGCTGCCGAGTACTACGAAATTTTGTGCGAGAATGGTGATGATGTGGTTCAGGAACTACCTGATACCATAGGCACTCACGCCGTATTGGCAGTGCCCGACAGCAAGCGCTTGTCATTGGTTGAAGTGGTGAGCTGGAGCCTGCATTACGATGGCAGTATGTATGCAATGATCAGTGATCCGACCAAAGTCGTCAGTACACCGGTTTTACCGGGCGATGATTCTTTGTACAAAGCCCAAGCCAGTGAAAATTTCCGCTACTTTTTCCAGCACCAGATTGCCAACAAAATCAAAGCAGAAGATCCGGAAGCCATGGCTGCAATTTCACTATTGGTTGATGGCATACAGTAATTAACTCGTAACTCCTGTTATCAATAACGCCGCTTTTGCGGCGTTATTTTTTTGGTTGCTCATCATTCGATCAACACTATAACTAAAGGTCGCAAAAAAACATTTTCTAGCTTTTACGAATATAAAAAAAATACTGTGTTTCCGTTTCTTTCTGTGCAATCAACTCATGACCAAGAAATAAACAGAACTTGGGAATATCACGCAGTGTCGATGGGTCTGTTGCGATCACTTCAACGATATTACCAGTCTCCGCCTCACGCATTATTTTATGCAACATCATTACCGGCTCAGGGCAAAGTAAGCCTGACGCATCCAAACTTTTATCAATTGGTTCATTCATAGTTTTAAATCGTCTATAAACATTTCGGCAAATAGCCAAGCGATTGCTATTCTTAGGTCAATGGAAAAACGTGCAGGAAAAAACCAACTACCGAGGAACCTCGTTCGATGTCTCGGAAACCGATAAGCGATTATATGCCCGCCGATTTTTTTAGTCGCCAAGCTTTAGAGCTGACGTTTCGTCTATTGCGAAACAATCATCCTTTGCTGGCACATGCTGTCAAAAAAACTATCGATAACACTCCAACTGTATCTTACGAAGATCTACAGTCAGCCTATACAGGTGAAATGTTACTCAACTCAGAAGTGTTAGCCTCACTAAAGGCTCACACAATCGGAAAAATTGTTTCTGTCTTAACAGATATTGGCGAAGAAGCATTAAAGCAAAATGATTTGCCCCCAAGCCATATGACTCTTATGCGCACATTAATTGAAGACTGGGTTCAACTAACAGAGTGGGTTCTCGTACATACTGCAGCAGATGAAAACGATCGCACGTCATACCATTAATATTCCATAAACATCGATAAGTGAATTATTGCCTCATTAGTAAGCCAATAATTCATTCAATGCTTGTTTAATAGACACGCAAATGACCCGTTACTTCTTCTCTATCGTGATACAACTGTTTAAACTGGATTTCGACTTTAAAGCCCGCCTTTTCCAATTCCGCGCGAATACGATCCTCACACTTTTTCACTTCCATGTAGCGTTGCTTCATGGGTAACTTCAAATTGAATATTGCTTCGCGGCAATTCGCTTTGGTAAACCACTGAATCACCATGCTGGTCACTCGCGCGGGTTTATCGACGATATCGCACACCAACCAATGCACCGGCTTTTTTGGTTCGTATAAAAAACCATCAGTCAAAATATGTAAGACCTGTCCTGTCTCCAGTAAGCTTTTTTCCATCGGCCCGTTATCGACCGCCTCTACATACATGCCACGCTGCACTAATTGCCACGTCCAGCCGCCAGGCGCCGCGCCTAAATCCACCGCACGCATACCAGAGGCTAAACGTGTATCCCAATCTTCTGCCGGAATAAAGTGATGCCATGCCTCTTCCAACTTCAAGGTTGCACGGCTGGGCGCTTCTTTAGGCAAACGCAAACGCGCAATGCCCATCGGCCAAGGCGATGAATTGTACGCAGGAATGAAACCTAAATAGGCCTGTGTACCGGAGATAAAAATCAGATGCAAGCGCATGTGGCTACTTGGCTGAAATAACTTATTTGCTTTTAACGCCTTTTCAAACGGCGCCGTAAATTTTTTACTTAAGCCAGAGAGTTCTTTGCCGTCGTTGGTATCGACAGTTTCAATTACCAGCTCGCTTGTACGCGGCAGTAGCTCTGCCGCTGCAAGCAATGGAGTGACTCGATCAGTAACAGGTAAGTCTTCGATTAACCCTGCACTCACAAACCACTGACGCGCAAAAATAAGCCTGCTAAAACGCAGCTGTTTAGTGATTAAATCTGCACCATTAGGCTCCTGGGTAATGAACACCACATAAGCGCTGTTATCTTTCGTTTTGCTATAACCGTAAATACCCAGCTCGCCGGCCAAGTCAGTAATTTCTGCCGCACATTCTTTTTCAAAACCGGCACGACAATGTAAAAATAAATGATTCACAATTTTCTCTTTAATCGAATAAGATTTTAAGTGGCTGAATCTTGCTCCAGCAGTTCCGCATCACGTCGCGATAATATACTCACTGACTCTGTGGTTTCATCAAACACCACCACCACTTCGCGACGTTTCAATTGGTTTTTAACTTGTTCAACTTTAGTGCTGAGCGATATTTCTTCAAGGCCGTAATCAGTTCCCTCGCGTGTAATAAATTCTTCAATTAGTCCCTGTAATGCATCGCTCGATAATTGTTCATAAGGAATAATCATCTGAATATTTGTACCTGTTTTTGTGGGGAATAAGATTCCGACCTAGCCCTCCTGCTTGTCCAGCAACAGCAAGCGGAGTAACCTTCGCTTATCAATCTAACTAACTGCCCTAATCAAACAATAAGGAATCACCGTGAATACACAACTGGTTTTAACCGTCCTCTGCGATGATCGCCCCGGTGTTGTTGAACAACTCGCCCAAACCATCAGCGAGCACCACGGCAACTGGTTGGAAAGCCGCATGGCGCAACTCGCAGGGAAATTTGCTGGAATCCTTCAGGTCGCTGTGACGGATGCCCACCAAAACGAATTGCGCACCGCCTTGGGTGGCTTAGCGGACAAAGGTTTTAAGATCGTCATTGAAAATGCGGTCAACACCGCCAAACAGGACTGCCGCGAGTTCAGCTTTAGCGTCGTAGGCAATGACAGACCCGGCATTGTACGGGAAATCGCCCAAGCTTTTGCCACCAGGCATATTAACATGGGCGAGCTGGAAACGGCGTGCTCAAGCATGCCTTGGTCGGGAGAGCCACTATTTGAGGCCACTGGGATAATTGAAGTACCCAAATCGGTCGATATGAATGAACTCTACGACTATCTGGACAAGATTGCCGATGAACTGGCGGTTGACATTCGGTTAGAATCATCCACTGAGCGTACTAATTAGATCTCCCCCACACAACGACCAAGGGCCACTATTGTGGCCCTTGGTCGTTGTGCTATGTCACTCATTGCTAATCAATGCTTCCGCTTTTTCAGCTCCTCATCAAATTTTTCCAATTCAATGTTGATTGCAGTAGTAGAAATATTGACCTCGTAGAATGAACACAATAGTGAGATCACCAATAAAATCAGACTGACTGCGAACAGATACATTCCTGCCATTTGAAAAGCAAGCAACAACGAAAACATAGAGAGCGTACAAAACACAAACGATAAAACCCCAAACGCTTGCATTAACCGAATGACCGTCATGCGGATACGCAGGTTTTCAATCTGGCGAATAACTATGTCGCGGCTGGGTGCATTCTCCAAATTACTTAATTGGCGAATCACGTTGGCTAATGTCACAAAACGATTGGTGTAGGCCAACATCAATAATGAAATTGCAGGGAATAATAAACTCGGTGTGGTAATGGTCATTTCCATAAGCAAATTATCTACACATAGTTAGCTATTACTAAAATCTTTCTCGCCAATAAATAATACGGTCATGACCACGATAGCTGCCAAAGCCAAAGGTCGCTCTTAAACTACAATCAGCATCGGGTACAACAGGGGGATTGCATTGTTCGAGAGTCGGGACTTCATCAACTTGATTCCAGTCAAATGTAAGCCATGGATAAGACGCCAAATTAATCCGCACAGGAAATGAATCTTCTACTGCTCCACCTGGTGCAGTGAATCTGTGTTGCGCATCACCCGATGTAAAGTTTACATAGATAGGATCTATAAAATCATATACGCCAGTCGTGACCCCACCATTCAATGAAACATCCAGATTGCCAATGTTACTGATTGGTGTTTCAGCAACATCATACAAAATATTATTCCGTGTAATCGCTGTGCACGAGTCAGCTATATTTTTGGCCCAAAAACTACCCGTCCAATATTCAGTAACAAAAGTGACAGGCAAATCAGCAGCGCCTGATCCAAAAGTACTTTCCAAGCGCAAACGACCAAAGCGCATCTCATTAAATACGCCTAACGAATGGGCATCACAATTTGTAGAACAAGGGTCCACTTCATCTGCTTTCATATCCTCATCTTGTGCGACAGGATCAACCGAAAGCAATTTAATGCCTAGCTGAAGGCTATTTTCAAAGGGCGGTTCAACCATAGCATTATTTGACGCATTCCTGACACGTGAAAACATAGCAGTAGAGTCGCTAAATGTTAATTGCCCGTTATTCCATTCCGCTGTGTTACTCATGCTAAAACGATTACTTATGTCTGCATCAGCATCAAGTACTGCATTTACATCTTTGAGTACGTGTTCGATGCCTGCCGTTATAAAATCAAAATCCTGATTATCATAATTTTGTACACTAGCATCAGCAACATTCAACGCAGTTACCGAAAATGTAACACCGATATTGGGGTGCTCCATATAACTAAAATCAGTGCCGCAGCTATTCACAATTGGCAATGCAGTGAATTCAAATCGATCAGGATAAAAACGCCCAATCACACCGCTCGGTGTAATGTATGGAACATCACCTTGCCCCAAATACCCCGTGCCAGATAGTCTCGGTTCTAACCTGAAACTACCCACTTCATCCCATACTGCGGGTATAGTGGCACCGGCCGATAAAGCACCATAAGGATCGATAATTGTATCGTTGTTATTGTCCTCACCAATATCCAAATCTCCAGCACCACCGCCAGTAGGATAATCCGGTTTTCTGACAGTGCACGCCGGATCACTCACTTGGTCCCGCTCAGGACATCCCATATCCAATTGAATTTTATTGCGCTCTACTGCAACTCCCAACACAGGAATTTCATTTCCAAAATTAGGTGTAAGCACTCCTGATGCACTACGCGATTGCACACTGACGGTAAATTTTTCTCCAGCAGGAATAAAACCATTTCCTGTATTGGTCGTGGCGGTATTATTTTTAAAAGGTGAGGCGGTTTGAGCTACTGCGGTTACCGTTAATGTATAAGGTTTCACCACAAACGAATTACTGCTGGTCGATATGGTTAGTTCGGGATCATTACCGGATTCAGGAATCGTTAAACGACCATGTAGCGTTAATTGGCCAACATCGGAATAATTAATAGTCATTGGAGCTTCAGCGTTCGCATTGAATATTAAATTCACATTCTGATATGCAACTGGAGCTGCATTATTATTTGCAGCTATTGGGGCACCGTTCACCGCAAATGCCTGCCCAATACAAACCGTAGGATTATTGCAAGTAAAGCCCAGTCCGACGGGCAAGGTTCTTGATACGACTTTGGCCTCGCACACACCCGTTTTTGGATTAGTACTGATCACTTTTGCAATCGCATTGCCATCTACCCCAGCAACTTGCGTGGGAATATTAGCGAGTGATGAGTTGAGTGCAATCCTCAACACGGTATCAACAAAAGTGATCGCAGATGTATTTGATGCTGTTGCGCTTTCTGCTGTAATTGTTAACACGCCAGGTGTTGTCTGCCGCAAATATTTTGTAAAACTGGATTCGTTGCCCGTGAACGTAAAAGTATTACCACCAACCCAAACACCCGTTGCAGGAGTTGTACTAAGTGTAACGACAGTGCCTGCTGGCGGATTGTAAACAACACCCGATGTGTTGCGTGCAGATACTGTCACCGCTTCTGCAGCACATGTAATACCCGTTGCACTGTGAGTAATTGAATAAGATGCTGGTGTTGTAACACATTCATAAAGCCCCACGGCGGATATTGGCGAAGAGCCTGAACCTCGGGGAATATCAACATAAGATCCACTGCCCGGTGTTTGCCAACGCAATTGCGCGACAGCAAAACCACCATTTTCATAATATTCCAATTTAATGGGATAGCTATTACCCGCAACTAAATTAACTGCGGCAGATGTATGTGTTGTTGCAGCGTGATCATTCCATTGATCAATTAATAAAACACCATTCACTGTCAAACGAACGCCATCATCAGAGTTAGTTTGAAAACGATGCACACCCGATTGTGTGACATGTACATAACCATCCCATCGCGCTGAAAAGACATCGATTCCAATTCCTGCGGGACCAGGTACACCTGTACCCCAATCAAAATTGATGGGGCCATCAGATCTTCTGCTAGTGACTGGTGCAGTCAGCGATTGATTATTAAAATAATCGCCAGTAATTCCTGCCGTTAAGGTGGTAGGGCACGAAGCGACTGGCGGATTGGCAACTGGAGTACACTCATACAAACCTGCGCCCATAGTAGGCAAAGGGCCACCGGGAATAGCTACATAGGAAGCAGCGCCGGGTAAACGCCAATTCAAACGTATCACTGCATCGCCACCCGCTTCATAATATTCCAACACAATGGCATAAGTGTTACCTGCCACGAGCAGAATGTCGGACGTTGTATCCGTCGTCGCTGAGTGATCATTCCAGCGATTAATGACTAAATCTCCATTCACATATAAACGCACACCGTCGTCAGATACAGTTTGGAACCGATAATTACCCGACTGAGTGACGCGCACATAACCCGTCCAACGCGTAGAAAAATTATCAGCATTAACACCACTTGCTCCAGGTGCTGCGCCGCCCCAATTAAAATCAATTGGCGCATCGCTGCGTGTTGCGGTTGCGGGCTCTGTTAATGTGCGGTTGTTGTAATAATTACCCGTAATTCCGCTGGATATTCCTGCGGGGCAATTCAAAGGGGGTGGTGGTGTAGCGCCACATGCATTTGCGGGTGTCGAATTAGGCGAGCAAGTTCCATAAATACTGCTGCCATTAGTAACGTTTACCGTTGAATAATTGGGCGCAGCCAAATTACCGTACACAACAGAATTATTAACGCTGATTGCACCACTATTACTGCTAATATTCACGGAGGAGGAGCCTGACCCAATCACACTACCATCTTGTATGGAAACAGTACTTGCACCAGAAATGCTACCGCTGGTCATGACCACACCCGTCATTGTCATCGCGTTATTCGATGTCATTACAAAATTACCAGCAATAGTTCCACCAGTAATTGACATACCCGATTGCGCAGTTGCACCGCCACTTAAATTAGTACCATTGGTAGTGATGGTATTATTGCTGCTGGTGACCAATCCCGTCACGCCGCCCCCACTCAGGTTGATATTACCGTTGGTAGTGATTGTGCCATTGACCGTAGTTCCCGCCAAAGTAACCACACTACTGTTGCCGGTAATATTGCCCCAAATAGTTGTGGTAGCAGATGCATTGTGAGAACCATAAGTGGACGTTAGGTTTATTCGGTTACTGGTAGAGCCAATGGTATTATTATTCAGGGAAAAACCATTGTTAGCGGAGATAGTAATAGTGGTATTGGATGTAAGGATATCCCCCGCCGCTAAAGTAACCCGCCCATTGCCATTACAGGTATAAGTGGTACCGCTCACGCTCCAGCTGGTATTGCAAGGAGGATAAGAACCTGAAGTTAGATTATAAGTAGCGGCATTAGCTAAACAGGAAAACACAACAGACAACGCAAAGATTGTCGAACGAATTTTTTGATTCATTAAGCATCGGCAAAAATGAAATGTCATTGTCATTTATTGCTGCTCCCGGTAAGCACCGACTTCAATGATTCGCTCAGCGCGATATTGATCTTGACCGCAAGCACCATTACTTCTCAGTGTATAAAAACTTTTTGTTACGCCCGCCGCCGATGTCAGTAAATAATTGGCACCCACACCGGAATCGCAAGCACTATTATTTTGATAGACACATGTACAAGTTACAGTGGCGGTACAAATTTGCAGGCCATTTACACCGGCAAAATTGTGATTAATCGCCATATTAGCGCAAGCCTGGTCTGTTGCTTGGCGATTAGCCGTTGTTAGAAACAATGCTTGCATTCCACGCTGCGCACCACTTTCTGCCGCATAAAATGCCTGTACATTGGTAAACTCCTGAATACTCGAAGCTTGCGTTTGAATACTGGTGCGTGAAATCGTTAGCGCCAACACACCCATCACTACCAAAATAAACAACGCCAGGGGCATTAAAAACCCGCGCTGTTTTTGGTAAGTAAAAAGATGATGTTTGTCAGGGCACATTGCGGATCAATACCTGCTGGCTGTAATTAATAGTTTCACCACCACTGGAAAAATCAAGTGAAATAGTGATTGCGGTATTGCGGTTTTCGCTACCNNAAGGGTGCAGTCGAATTAATATTGCGCGCAATAATGCTGTGTGCACCAGCCACATTCACATTAGCGTCTGCAATACCAATTCCATCATAAAACCGTAACTCATCACCCACCACACAAAATGCCTGAGGATTATCCAACAAATAATAACGTCTATTAATGGAGTTTCGTCGCCAGCGCTTAGCAACACTCAGATTGATATTGCCACCGGCATAACCTTCACGTGAGACCGCTGAAGCGCCATATATTTCAGCGGCCGACATAGCCCCAATGGTGACATGCAATGCCGCACCAAAATCAATTGATACAGGCGATGCGTCAATAGTTAGCGATGCAGAAGCAAGATTTTCATCATCAGGAACTGGACTGAAATAATTTCCGCCCGCTGCAATCGGCATAAACTCCAGACAGTTGCCACCATTGGTGACACGAACAGAATAAGGTAGAGCGATGCGCAATTGCCGTGTCATCCGCTCCAATGCCTGACGCGATGTATTGACTAATAGTGCGCGGGTTTGGGTGCGCTGATAAGCTTCTGTTGTACTTACAATAAAACCAGTACCTATGCTAGCCAGTACCGACAGCAGTACGATAACCACAATCAATTCGATCAGCGTAAAGCCTGCAGCAGGTTTTCCGTTATTGGGTAAAATTCCATTTATTCTCTGCGCGAAAATATTCACTAGAAATTTGCTCGCTCGGCGGATAACAAAATGGTTTCACCTGTGGGGGTAGATACACTGACCTGAATCAGCTTAATCATATTGACTGTATCTATTGTGATGGTTACCGAGCGAGTAAAACCTGTATTTGGCGTATTATTTTCTGTTTGCCCCTGATAGTCATCGACATCATTCATATTTCCATCCGGCGTATTGTCGCACGCGGTACATGCTGGAATACCACCTGTAGGCGTATTTTCATCGTATTTCAGCGAAAGAATTTCATCGAGTTTGGACTGCGCGGCTTCCAGTGCCTGCATGCGGATAATAGGATCGACATTATTAATTGTTGCTTGGCGATAAACACCGACCAAGGCCAGCAATGCAATACTTACCACCACAATAAACACAACCATTTCTATTAGACTCACGCCCAATTGAATGCGAGGTTCTTGTTTAAATAGTTTAGTTGGCAAATGCATAACCACTCGCTTCTACTCTGACATTGGCAGTAACACCACTGCTATTACCTGAGCCAGTCAACGTGATATCCGTCGCTGCGGTTCTACCTAATTTGTCGTAGGTGAGTGTTGCTGGTGTAAGAGTGACACCTGCAGGCATCGTCAATGGATAAAAATCGCTACTGACTTTAATGGGGATATTGTTTTCATTGACGCTCACAGAATTCGCTGTAAGCACCAGAGTAATATTGCTACGCATCATGGCTTGTTGCTGCGCAAAAAATAAGGCCGCGATGAGATCATCACGGCCTGATTGTACAGTTGTTGCACCTGTCGAACTGAGACGGGTCAGAAGTACAACGGAAAGTATTCCGACCAAAATTATTACAGTAACCAATTCAACAAGAGTAAAGCCTTGATTACGCATAGATAATTTCAGCCATTTGATTACCTAAGGAACATAAATGCCGCCAAAAGTGGCCGTGTCTGTCGTACTAGTTTGCGTAACAGTGCATACAGCCTCAGCACCCAATGTGGTTGCAGCAAATGTGCCCGTAACTGTATATCCGTCAGGAATTCCACCTAATAGTGCATCTTCAACATCAGCGCATGCATTAATTGAAGCGGCTGTAGTATTTACCGTTAATCCTGCCGCAGTTGCGACTGCGTTTGCATAGTTCATAGCCATAGCACTAGCTAAACTACCAGCCACGCCATCCAATGCCGCCTCTTCCGCCGCATCCGACAAATCCACAAAGCGCGGTAACGCCGTCGCAGCCAAAATCCCCAGAATTACAATTACTGCAATCAACTCAATTAAGGTAAAACCAGATTGTTGTTTCATAACAAAGCTCCACGCCGATAAAGAGAACTAGATATAAAAATTTTGCAAACCCACAAGAGCTGAGATGCAAAGGTTATTAACATCCTTGGTGAGCCACATTAACCGGGTAGGCATGTGGCCAAAAACTCATAATGGTTAATTCGAAATATAGCTAAAGCTACCAAGAATGCCAGTTTATAAGGTGATTTATATTGGGCACTCTGATTAACGGTAACTGCCAAGGCTTAATTGGCATCCTTTACAAAAACCAACCGGCCCGTTGCAGGGTAATAATCAAAATATGCCCCACCCTCTTCATACTGGTAGCGGCAGCTATCCTCCTGCGCCAGCGAGCGGTATTCACCCCTAGGACTTGCCGCCGGGCCTTTGGCAATAGGCGCCGGGTTTTGTAGTACTAACGTCCACAAGTGGTAACAGTCCTCATCTGTCGGCTGGTAATTATCGGTCACCACACCCGCTATCGATGCCGGCCAACCCTGAGGTGAAAAATAAAGATTTTTCCCATCAATAGTTAAATGTCGATTGGACAGCGCATTCTTATTGGCAATCGTCTCTAACAAAAACTGAATACGGGTATTAGCGGCTCCCACCATAAAGTGATGCGATAGAACCTCCAGACGCAAAATGCGCGCATCTTTTGCCATAAAGGAATAACGACCAAAGGCAGCCAAGGCAATGATCGCAATAACGATCACTGCAACAAAAAACTCAAACCGCCCATGGTGATAAGTTTGGATCAAACGCACCTCACTTTTGGATGTTGTACATATCCCACATGGGTAGGAAAATCCCCAAGGCGATTACCGTCACAAAACCGGCCATAATTATGATCATAATCGGCTCGATTCTATCGCTCAGTTGTTTTACATCGTATTCCACTTCGCTTTCATAAAAGGCGGCAACTTCGGCCAGTAATGCATCCACTTGGCCACTCTCCTCCCCCACAGAAATCATCTGCAACACCAGAGGCGTGAACATGCCACTGACGAGATGGGTCTGAAATAAACCTTCACCGCGCTCCACACCCGCACGTATGCCACGAATTTTATCGCCCAGATAAGGGTTGTCTACCGCACGCGCGCTTAACTCCAGTGCGTTAGAGAGCGGCAACCCCGCATTTAACATCAAACCAAATGAACGCGCGTAGCGCGCGAGAGAAGCACGTTCAATAATATCGCCCACTACAATAAGGCGTAATTTTTTGCGCCCCCACACACGACTGCCTTCCGGGGTATTTACAAAGTGATACGCCCAAGCAACAACAGCAACTATCACCGCCAATACATACATCCAATAATTGACAAAAAAATCTGAAATACCGATCAATATGCGCGTAGGTAGCGGTAGCTGTGCACCGAATTTAGCAAACATTCCCGCAAATGCCGGAATCACTTTTATGTTGATGATCGCAATCGCAATCGTGATAGCAATCAATACAAATGAAGGATAGCGCAGTGCTGTTTTAATACTTTTCATGGTTGCCAGATCGCGCTCCATGTATTCACTCAACTGCTTGAAAACCAAATCCAGGCGACCCGAGTTTTCCCCCACACTGACTAAACTGACGAATAAATTCTGGAATATTTTGGGATGTGCACGCATCGCCGTGGACAATTCAACACCCGCCTCCAATCGCTCCACAATATCGTTAAGCGCTTGTTGAAAGGTGTAGTTGCGCAAGGACGCTGCCAACCCGCGCAACCCCTTAACCAATGGAATTCCCGCGCGCGTAATGGTGTGCATTTGGCGGCAAAACATAATCAGCTCAACGGTTTCTACGCGCCCACGATTAGTTGCACGCGCGAAACGCTCAGACAAACTTACCTGCTCAACAAATTCTTTGACTTCGACGGGCGTAACTCCGCGCCCAAGCAATTGATTGACAGCAGCATCCTGACTGGACGCATCCAACTGTCCGGTAATCAGACGGCCTTCAACATTGCGGCCTTTGAACTCATAAATTGCCATAGTTATCTATTACCTGACACGTTTACACCCAAGAAAACCGGGAGAAATACAATTTCTTTCATACCCGCGAACGCAGGAGCCGTAGACCAGCNNTCCCTAGATGTCATCAATCTGCGCCGAAATGGTCATCACCTCTTCAAGCGTTGTTGTACCTTCTATTGCATAACCCAATGCTGCTTCGCTGAGCGTGACAAAATTAGGAACGGCGTAAGCTGCTCGGGTGAACCCATTAATATCATTTACGCGCAGTGCTTCAGCCATTGCCTGATTTAATTCCAGCATTTCAAAAATACCGATGCGACCGCGATAGCCGGTGTTGTGACAATGCGGGCAACCTGTACCCTCTTTAAAGGCAACCTTACTAAAATCGCGCCCTTTACCAATGGTCGCCAACAATTGCTGCTCATTGGCATCGGGCGTATAGGGTTGGATGCAACTGGTGCAAATGCGGCGCACCAANNGCATCGCGGATCTCGCCTACCAATAAAATATCAGGGTCTTGCCGCAAGGTTGCACGCAACACACTCGCGAAATTTAATCCGATTTTTTCATGCAATTGCACTTGGCTAATGCGCGGCAAGCGATATTCCACTGGGTCTTCTACGGTGATGATTTTTTTCTCGGG
>DQHS01000006.1 GCA_003524365.1 Cellvibrio sp.
TGTTGCGGGATTGTCTACAGCAAATTTATTGCGAAACAAGAACAGGAGAATCTGCCCGCTGATTCTCGCGTCGAAATAGATACGCAAATTGATGAGGAGGAAATTCCAAGTCTGCGCCAACAAATTATCACTGCCTTTCTCTATGTGCCTGAACGCAATGATGTGGGTGCATTCTGGGCGCGTGTTGCCTGCTTGGTCGTCTTCGCGATTTGGGGGTTATATTTTATTACCGCCGGTGTGGATTGGGAAAAAATTGGTAGTTCGTTTATGCACAACATCAATCTACCCTTTCACGAATTCGGCCATATTTTATTTATGCCCTTTGGCGAATTCATGATGATTCTTGGCGGCAGTTTATTTCAGGTACTATTACCACTCGCGTTGATGTGTGTATTTGTTTTTAAACAACGCGATACTTTTGCGGGTAGCATTATGCTCTGGTGGTGTGGGCAGAGTTTTATCGATGTCTCACCCTATATCGCCGATGCCGAATATCGCGCACTGCCGCTAGTGGGCGGTGGTGGTGAAGAGTCGCACGATTGGGGAAATTTGTTGACCATGATGGATGCATTAGATAGCACGCAAGTGGTTGCTAATTGCAGTTTTGGGGTTGGAGCTGTATTGATTATTGCAGCGCTTGTGTGGGGTGGATGGATTATAAAATTACAGCAGAAAAACCTGGTTTCGCTTTATGAATGATTCTCCTGGTACATCGGAAAATTATTCGCTCATTAAAAATTCCACTAACGATTGATCTGTCTTACCCATAATCCGCCGCGGAAGCCATTGTAAACTCTGCTCGCTCTTGATAGCTGGAATACTTTGTTTAGGCGTAATAAAAATTATTCTCTCATTGTTTTTATCGATGGTGTGTTCGGCAACCTCAAATGTAAACGTGTAGTAGGGTTCAGCGCCCATGCGCAAATCAGCAATGCGGATTACACCGTTCTGCTCTTCCATTTTGAAATAACCGTGACTAAACCAGGCGATGCGGTTCACTTCCCAGTTGCTGCGAACCAGAGTATAAATATCCTCACCCCGGGGATATTCCACAAAACTAATGACGGGGTCGCTATCGAGCAGCGAATAATAACCTTCTGCATATCCTTTGGATGTAATGGCTATAACGCGCCACAACAAACTATTAAACGGCGATGCAGTGACCAAGCGCTGCTGCACCGATAAACCTTGTGCGGCGATAGACTTATCCGCAAGTGTGCCGACATAAAATTGCATCGCCAAGCCCCACAATAAATACATGCTGCTGATAGCAAGTCCAATAGTGTTCCAGCGCAAACCCGTGAATTGTTTACGCGCAAGCGCTATGCCGGTGCCGATTAATAGCGGCAAGGTGTAGAGCGGGTCGATTACAAATACACTGCCAATACCAAACGGATAATCACTAAACGGGAGTGCAAGCTGGGTGCCGTAAATCGTCATGGTATCGAGCAGCGGATGAGTAATTAATACCAGCCACACTGCGAGCAACCAGTATTTAAACAAATGCATTTCGCGCGCGAGCTTCGCGGTAATCCATGCAAACAAAGGTGCGACCAAGGTGAGGTAAAACAGCGCGTGGCTTTCAGTGCGATGCAGTGTCATATCGCGAATTGGATCGCCGTGATTAATCAGCACATCCAGGTCGGGCAAGGTACCTACAACGGCTCCCATTAAGGCTGCTTTCCAGAGCGCCGTTTTGCGCCCCACCACTGCAACACCGACAGCAGCACCCAGGGCGATTTGTGAAATTGAATCCATTTTATTCCTCGTATTCTGCCGCGCGGATCACCGCTAAAAACTCATCGCCAAAACGTTTTAACTTGCTATCGCCCACGCCGGTAATACTGCGTAATTGTTCCGGTGTGAGTGGGCGGAACTCCAACATTTCACGCAGGGTTGCATCGTGGAAAATAACGTAAGGCGGGACACCTTGCTCTTCGGCGAGACGTTTGCGACAGGAGCGCAAAGCATTCCATAAGCCTTGATCTTCTGTTTCAATATTCTGGCCGAGGTTGGCGCGGCGCGGTGTCGTGGCCGCGATTTTAATATCGCGCCGCAAATTGATTTTTTCTTCACCGCGCAAATACAAGCGGCAAGATTCATTTAGTATCAAACCGCCAAAACCATCGATATTGACATCTAACAAGCCACGCGCAACCAATTGGCGGAAGATCGATTTCCATTCATCGGCACTTAGATTTTTGCCTATGCCGTATGTGGTTAATTTGTGATGATCAAAGGAAAGAATTTTTTCGTTGTTGCTACCGCGCAATACATCAATCACATGGCCAGCACCAAAACGCTGGCCGGTGCGATACACGCAGGAAAGCGCCATCTGCACCGCTTCGGTTGCATCCCATGTTTGCGGTGGGGTGATGCAGCAATCGCAATTGCCGCAGGGTTGCGCGAGCGCATCACCGAAATAGCGCAACAAGCTCTGGCGGCGACAACTGGTAATTTCACACAAGCCCAACATCGCATTTAATCGCTGCTGTTCATTGCGTTTAAATTCTTCACTGCCTTCACTCTGCGCCATCATCTGCCGCANNCCCGCGCGGCCGGTTTCCTGATAATAGGCTTCAATACTTTTAGGCAAATCAAGATGCGCAACAAAACGCACATCGGGTTTATCGATGCCCATACCAAACGCGATAGTCGCCACCATAATGATGTTATCTTCGCGCAAAAACCGCTCCTGGTTTTTTTGGCGCACATTCGCGGGCAAACCGGCGTGATAGGGTAGTGCGGTAAATTTTTCACTGCTTAGCCAGTCAGCGATCTGCTCTACTTTGTTACGCGACAGACAATACACAATGCCCGAATTACCAGCCTGTTCCTCGCGCAAGAAACGCATCAACTGGATTTTGGGATTATTTTTTTGCGCGATGCGATATTGGATATTCGGGCGGTCAAATCCGTTGATAAATTGCTGTGCATTCTCCAATTGNNCGGAAATCATGGCCCCATTGCGATACGCAGTGAGCTTCATCGATGGCAAACAGGGATATTTTTATCTGGTGAAATAATTCCAATGTGCGCGGCTGAATTAAACGTTCGGGTGCAACATAGAGCATATCCAACTCGCCGCGCTGCAAGGCGAGTTCAGTCTGCCGCATTTCCTGCATACTGAGCGATGAATTTAAAAATCCAGCGCGCACCCCCAACTCACGCAGCGCACTGACTTGATCCTGCATAAGTGCAATCAACGGCGACACCACAATGCCGACACCTTCGCGCACCAGTGCAGGAATTTGGTAGCACAGGGATTTACCGCCACCAGTTGGCATCAGCACCAGCACATCATCACCGGCAACCAATGCATCAATCACCGCTGCTTGCGGCCCGCGAAATTCGTGGTAGCCGAAGACGGTGTTTAGAATGGAAAGGGGAGTTTTCATTTAATTATGCAATCCTTTTGCGCGATATCCCGGCACAGGTTTCAGGAACCTAAAAACAACAGTAGTTGGCATTGCTAACCTTTGATCGAAATGATGCGTATATTCATCAAAAGCGCGATTTTTCAGTAAATTGATGAATATATCCATCAATTTATGGTGGTAACACACTGAAGAAAAAAGTGCGGCCTGAAATGGCTCAGCCGCACCGGAAGATCCCTGCAGGCGGGTTGGCCTAGTTTTTCAGGGTTTTGTTTAAGAAGTTGATGATGTCCTCCATTGGCCAGAGCGCATCTTTATCGAAACAGCTGCCCGCCCAGTTGCAGCCATTGTCTAGATAGGCGTGGGTTTTGTTAGGGTAGACCTTGTACTCCACCGGTTGTTTGCCTGCTTTTAGCAGATCCACATAGTGCTGCGCCGATTTGGGCGGAGTGGTGGTATCCAGGCTGCCCACGTGCACAAATTGCGGCGGCAATTGGTATTCGCTTGCCTTGGGAACAAAGTAAATCGGCGATACCGCTTTGTAGCGCTCGGGGTTGTCATTCACGTTAAACCCGTTGCCAAACAGACCGCGCGCCTCGGCATTGCCGAATTTCCAAAATACGTTGTTGGGCGATTCAAATCCGCCTTTGGCGGCTTCATACAGATCAAAGGCGCCGTAGCTCACTACGGCTGCCTGCACTTTTAAGCCATCTTCCTGTGCGATTTGCTCAGCGGTTTTCCCCGCCGGCAGGTAGCTTGGCTTGAAGCCCAAACTGTCACCCGCAAAACCATCGCTTTCGAGTTGGCGGCCGCGTGTAAGGATCATTGTGGTGAGATGACCGCCCGCACTATCGCCGGTAATCGCCACGCGGGTTGGGTCGCCGCTGTATTGCGCAATATTCTCTTTCACCCAGAGCAGGCCACCGAACACATCTTCAATAATCTGGTTCATGGTCACGCTGTTGTTTTGGTCGCCGAGCAAACGGTAATTCATATTGGCGACGACAAATTCGCCCTCGCGCGCGACCTTGGTGGCCATGTCATTCATGATCGAATTGTTATTCACCAGCCAGCCGCCACCGTGATAAATCACCAGTACCGGGTAGGATTTTTTACCGGTTTGCGGAACATAAATATCGAGCGTAAGGGGGAAGTTATCGGGCGTGGCAAATTGGATTGCCTTGTGGACTTTGACCTCGGGCGCCGCGCCATCGGCCTGCGCAAACAGCGCGCAGCAGCCCAATACTAAAGCGACGAACAGGTTGATGTGATTACGCATAGAAATCTCTCTGTAATGGCGGGTTACTGTGATTTTGGTTTTTTCAGTACAACCGAGCATAAATGCCGCAAGCGTGTGGCGGAAGTGATAAGCGTCAGGAGTTTTGAAGTGGCTATACAAGGAGGGAGTGTTGACGTATAAAAAACGGCGCACAGGGCGCCGTTTTCTCTACAAAGCCTGGCGCTACACTTTGAAGCTATCGATTTGCTTTTTCAGCTCGCTGGTTTCGTTGATTAATTGACTGCCGCTGTGGTTAACCACTTGCGCGTTTTCCACCACATTTTCCGATAGGCCGTGAATCGCGGTAATGTTTTTACTCACTTCATTGGCGACCGAGCTCTGTTGATGTGATGCTGTAGCGATTTGATGATTCATATCGTTAATGATGCCGATGTTCGCGCGGATTTTATCAAGTGCACCGCCCACTTTAGAGGCGGTATCGATAGTTTCACGCGCTGAGGCTGTACTGGTGCTCATGGCTTGATGCGCTTCATCGGCAGCGCGTTGCAGCTGCACAATAATTGACTCAATTTCTTCAGTGGATGAGCGGGTTTTTTGTGCAAGTGAGCGTACTTCATCGGCGACTACCGCAAAACCGCGCCCTTGCTCACCAGCCCGCGCCGCTTCAATCGCCGCATTCAATGCGAGCAAATTGGTCTGTTCGGCAATTGTGCGGATCACTTCCATCACCGAGCCAATATTGACTGAATTATTTTTTAGCACCTGAATTTTTTGGGCGGTCGCTTCAATCTGGCCAGTTAGGCGATTAACGTTTTCCAGCGAAAGATTAACGATGGTATTGCCTTCTTCCGCCAGAACACTGGTGGCATTGGTACGCTCTGCTGTGTCGCCCGCATGGCGTGCGATTTCATTGGCCGATGCCGATAGTTCTTCTACCGCCGTCGCTACTAATTCAATTTCACGTAATTGTTGTGAGGTTGAATTCACAGTGCTTTCAGTGGCGCTGCTCATCTTGTTGACGTTGATACGCACCTTGTCGTTCACCTGAATTACATTGCGAATGATGTCGGCGATATGTTCCATCACCCGGTTAAAATTATGGGCAAGCGCAGCAATTTCATTTTGGCTGTCAGTTGGCAGGCGGCGGGTTAGATCACCACCGCCATCGGCAATGGTTGCCAGTGAGCGGGTCACTTCTTCCACCGGGCGCAGTACCATGCTGCGCATCAGCAGGTAGACGGTAATCAAGCTGGCAGCGAGCAGAGCGATTACCGTAAAGATGGTGGTTTGAAGTTGGTGCGCCAGAGTTTCATTTAGCTCCTGGGTGGAGAAGCTGATGTCGTAGCTGCCAATAGTATTGCCGTTATAGACAATCGGAACTGCTTTCTGGGTAAGTTGATTTTCGCTCCGGTCATCATCCGCCGCCTTGGCGAGTGATTGACCGCGGTGGTCAACCACGTTTACTGAGGTTACCAAAGAGGTATTGACCAAGGATTTGGCAATCGCTTCAATTTGCTGGAAGTCATAGGCAAACACGGCTTCCAGAATGGAGCTATTGGTAAGCGAGATCATTGCCGAGGTTTCTACTTCCAGTTTTTCTTCCAGATCATCAGCAGCAATTTTGTAATTGACCAGAGCGACTATGACTGCAATCGCCACCATTGCAATGGCCAATACCAGCATCAATTTGGTGAGTAAGGATTTTTTTACCATGTTTCCCCCGAAAATTTTCGGCTATTAGACTTATTGGAGTTCCCAGTGTTATTGGCGGCAAACCGGCACAAATCTTGAGAGTAAATGTACCGGAACATGGGGTGACTGCCTTTTATGGCGGTATACAGACGTTTGTTGAGCGAGCTGTAGTAAGTAGTACCGATGGTGTCAGCGGCTGTTGCATACCAGTCAGCAGAGTATAGACACAGGTTGGCAAAGCTGCGCGCGCAAACTTAGAAGATCTAAAAAGATGTTTCTAATGCCAAAGTGATGAGCGTGAGGAGATATAGCGGAAGGAAAGAAGAGAAAAGATGCTTAAATTGGCATCACTCCCCCAGCGGGTCAGTCAGGGCGACCTGCTGGGGGCGGCAGATTAACCGCGGAGATTAATCATCGCCATCACCATCGGGATCATTGCCACCGGCCATGCCGAGCTCTTTGAGTTTACGGGTGAGTGTATTGCGCCCCCAGCCCAGTAAATTCGCGGCATCCCGCTTGCGTCCAGCGGTATATTTCAAGGCGGTTTCAATCAGTGCCCGTTCAAACGTGGGTACCGCTTCGCTTAGCAACTGGTGTTGGCCGCGTGTTAGGGCTTGGTCAGCCCAGTGGCGTAGGGCTTTTTCCCAGTCATCCGCTGGAGTGGTGGTCTCTTTGTTTTCGAGCAGCTCCGGTGGCAAGTCTTCAATATGCACTTCGCGCCCGGACGCCATCACGGTGATCCAGCGACAGGTGTTTTCCAGCTGGC
This sequence comes from Cellvibrio sp., assembly GCA_003524365.1. Lineage (GTDB taxonomy): Bacteria > Pseudomonadota > Gammaproteobacteria > Pseudomonadales > Cellvibrionaceae > Cellvibrio. The sequence continues at coordinate 7,076 of DQHS01000006.1, forward strand.
GCACATTGCCGGGCCATGACAACTGCTGCAGCAGCTCGGCGGTTTCCGGGCGCAAGGTTTTCGGTTCGACACTCATTTCCTTGGCGGCACGTGCAAGGAAATAGGCGGCCAGCATCGGGATGTCTTCGCGCCGGTCGCGCNNTCTGCCACCAACGTCTCTAAATTCTGGTGAGTTGCAGCGATAATGCGTACATCCACCTTCACTGGAGTATGACCTCCGACGCGATAGAATTCGCCATCTGCCAGTACGCGCAATAAACGGGTTTGGGTTTCAGCTGGCATATCGCCGATTTCATCGAGAA
>DQHS01000008.1:0-190 GCA_003524365.1 Cellvibrio sp.
CACGACATTGATACCGGTATTACTACCGACGGTGAAGGCGATAAATTTGATATGAAAGATTATCGCGTCTTGTCGATGGACAACGTGGGCGGCCCAGTGACCCTGCATGATGAAGCGTTAAAGCTAGAAGATGTACCTTGGGCGAGCCGCCAACTCTGGGCCCCCGATGCAGCCGAAAAAGACGGTAAAT
>DQHS01000008.1:210-5606 GCA_003524365.1 Cellvibrio sp.
GCAGAAGACAAATATCCAGCAAGTAACGAACCCGCCTACAGCCCGAAAATCGCGCGTATGAGCGATGACCTGCTGCAATTTGCCGAAGCACCAAAAGATGTACAAATCCTTGATGGCGGCGGCGTTCCACTGCTGGGCACCGACACCAATCGCCGCTTTTTTGAAGCTGCCTGGGTACACAAATTCAACGGCAAATATTATTTGTCCTACTCCACTGGCGACACCCACTACATCGCCTACGCGATTGGCGATACACCCTACGGACCATTCACCTACAAAGGTATTGTGCTAACTCCGGTACTGGGCTGGACTAACCATCACTCCATTGTTGAGCATCAGGGCAAGTGGTACTTGTTTTACCACGATTCACAACTATCCGGCGGCCAAGCTCATTTGCGCAATGTGAAGGTGACCGAGCTGACACACACTGACGATGGCAGCATTCAGACCGTAGATGCTTATCTCGACTAAATTCTTCAGTTCCAGTCGATAACACAATAAAACCCGGCTAGCAGGCTGCTTGTCGGGTTTTTATTTGCATGGGGAAATTGACTTTTGTCATGCTTGGGTGAATATTATTTGGGCGTCATAAAAATCATATTTATGATGTATTAAACCCCAATAATAACTATTCACACGAGATGACTCTCATGCACAACCTCCTCACCAAGCTGCTTAAAGTATTGCCATCACTTGCCTGTATTTGCTTCGTATCGCCGCTAACCAGCCATGCGCAAAACACACTGAACCCCAATTATTTTTATTTGGTGAAAGGGGAATTAATCGGTCGCAGTATTTCCCTTGGCGACCCCAGCAATTGGTCCACGATGATACAAGGACGCGAGGGTGAATCTGCCGGTGGAAAAATTAAAGTAGCACCAACCGACTTCAAGGCCAGCGGCGATGCCATCCAATTGACTTGGGCAGCGCGCAAAAAAGTACAGGGCAATCTTGGCCTCTACGGCAACGCGATCGATCTATCAAAATTTAAAGATACCGCATCACTGACCATCGACATGCGCGTTGACGTCAAACCGGACAAAGACGTCAAAATTGGATTGGATTGCGGTTACCCTTGCCGCGCGGATGTCTCCATTAACCGCATGATCAAAAAAATGCCCAAAGGCGAGTGGTTCTCCTTGCCACTACCGCTCAATTGCTTCAAAAGTGACAATTTTGATTTAAGTAAAATCAATGGTCCTTTTTCAATTGCAACCGAAGGTAAATTTACCGTGAGTATTACCAATATTCGTTTGGAAAAATTACCGGAGGGCGATAAAGGCTGCGCCGGACAGCCCTGATCTTTTTAGCAGGATTAAACGATTAAGCCTTGGCGAAGGCGTTGATGTTGAACTCTTCGCCATGGGCTTGTTTATCGGCATGATACGAGGATCTAACCAGCGGGCCACAAGCGGCGTGTTTGAAGCCCATTTCTTCGGCGAGTTTAGTGTACTCGGCAAACTCATCGGGGTGCACGTAGCGTTCTACGGGTAAGTGATCTTTGGACGGCTGCAAATATTGGCCGATGGTGAGCATGTCGATATCGTGCTCACGCATGTGTTTCATCACTTCGATAATTTCTTCTTTGGTCTCGCCAAGGCCAACCATCAAACCAGATTTGGTTAATACATCGGGGCGACGCGCTTTGTATTGCTTGAGCAACTCAAGCGACCATTCATAGTTCGCACCGGGCCGCGCCTGACGATACAAACGCGAGACGGTTTCCATATTGTGGTTAAACACATCAGGCGCTTCTTTTTCAAGAATATCCAATGCGATATCCATACGGCCACGGAAATCCGGCACTAATACTTCCACTTGTAATTTAGGGCTGAGTTCGCGCGCTTCGCGGATACAGTCAGCAAAATGCTGAGCACCGCCATCACGCAAATCATCGCGATCAACCGAAGTGATAACCACATATTTCAAACGCATCTCAGCAATCGCTTCGGCGAGTTTGCGCGGTTCCTGTTCGTCGAGCGGATTGGGTTTGCCGTGGCCAACATCGCAAAATGGGCAGCGACGGGTACAGATATCGCCCATGATCATAAAGGTCGCGGTGCCGCCGCTGAAACATTCACCCAAGTTCGGGCAGTTAGCTTCTTCACATACCGACGATAGTTTGTTTTTGCGCAGAATAGATTTGATGCGATCCACTTCGGGCGATGCGGGAATGCGCACGCGAATCCAATCGGGTTTGCGCTGCAAATCGGGGCGGTCGCTGGCGATCACTTTTACCGGAATACGCTCGACCTTATCGGCATCGCGCAGTTTTTCGCCCTGCTTGTAACGCTCGGTGCGTTTGACCGGTTGCAGCTCGGGGACGAAAGTAGATACGGGTGGCAGATCAGACATAAAGAAGCTCTTTGCTTTTTTCGGCCTCAATTGAGGCACAGAGGGAGTCGGGTAAGGGATTGTGTGACCGTGCGCCACCATGGATGGTGGTGCCGAGCCTCCAGGGAGGGATTTACGGCGTGTCGCACAAGCCCTTGCCCGGCTCCCGACCAGATTCAATGGCGCGCATTGTACAGGTTTCATAGCCCAATTTCCGCGCAAATTCTGCGACAAGTTGCGTCTGAACATCCTCCAGAGCAGGAGGATTGGGCAATAAGTCTTTCATCTGCGTCATCGCCAGACCTTGGTAGCCACAGGGATTAATCCGCTGAAAGGGTGCCAGATCCATCGCCACATTCAAAGCCAAGCCATGAAAACTACAACCACGGCGCACGCGCAAACCGAGCGAGGCGATCTTGTCGCCATTCACGTAGACGCCCGGTGCATCAGGCCTGGCCGCGGATTCAATCCCGTAATACGCCAAAGTCGCCACCATAGTTTGCTCAATGGAAGTCACCAACTCCCGCACCCCGATTTTCAAACGGCGCAAATCCAGCAGCGGATAAGCCACCAACTGGCCGGGACCGTGATAAGTCACCTGCCCGCCGCGATCACTTTGCACCACCGGAATATCGCCGGGGAACAACAGGTGCTCCGCCTTGCCCGCTTGCCCTTGGGTAAAAACGGGAGGGTGTTCCACCAGCCACAACTGATCAGTAGTTTCCGGTGTGCGCTGGTTAGTGAAGTCAGTCATCGCTTGCCAGCTGGTTAGATAATCCTGCTGACCAAGGTTGATCACTTCCAAAACATGAGCAGATGACAACTTACATCACCATCTTGATATTGCGGTTAACGCGCAAATCTTCGTGGATTGCGGTCAGTTGCTCGACGCCGGTAGCGGTAATCCACACTGTCACCGAGTGATAACGGCCTTTGCTGCTCTCCCGCACCGTAATGCGCGCCTGATCAAAACCCGGCGCGTGGCGTTCCATGATCTCGACCACATAGGTATGCAACTCAGGCCCAGCTTCACCCAGCACTTTGATGGGGTAGTTTTCGCAGGGGAACTCGATTTTTGGGGGTTGTTGTTGGGACATAGAGAAACCCGTAATGAGGAGGCGTGAATTATAGCGCCTAGATGGGGACAAAATCCCGCATCGCAAGCCTCGAATACGGTGCAATCGGCTATTCAGCGCGAGGCATATCCGCTATTCTCGCCACTTGCCCAATCCCCCAGAAAATATAATTTAAGCGACATAACCCGGCATAGCGCTACGGCCGCCGTTGCATAAGGACAGTTGGATTTGTTACTCGATACCCGCCAATCGCTCGAAACCCCGGAAGGCGCCCTGCTCCCACTGACCCCCGCTGGTTTTGGTGTGCGTGTGTTAGCGCAGATGCTGGATATCCTGATCCGCTACGGCATAGTCACTGTGCTTTTTATTGTCCTCTCCCTGCTCGGGCGCATGGGCACCGGCATAGCGCTGATACTCGCATTTTTGCTCGAATGGTTTTATCCCGTCTTCTTTGAAGTCACCCGCCAAGGCCGTACGCCCGGTAAAAAATGGATGGGCATCCGCGTAGTCAATGACGACGGCACACCCATCACCTTCGGCCCTTCCCTGCTGCGCAATTTATTACGCTTTGTCGATTTCCTCCCCATGCTCTACCTCACCGGCATTATCGCCAGCCTGTGCAACCGCCAATTCAAACGTTTGGGCGATTTGGCCGCCGGCAGCATGGTGATTTACGAGGCGCCGCCAGCGCGTGAACCCAGTTTTGAAGTGCGCGGCCAGTTGCCTGTACCTGCCGATTTTTCTACCGACGAACAGCGCGCGTTACTCGCATTTGCCGAGCGCAGCAAATATTTATCGGCCGAGCGCCAGAGCGAATTGGCAGCCATTCTCCTGCCCATTATTGGCAGCAAAGATCCGGTGATTGCCATCAAGCAAATGGCCAACACCATGGTCGGCAAGCAGTAGGATGATGTAATGAAACAAGGACAATTCGAACAGCTCTACCAACCACTCTGGACCGTTATGGAGCTGGAGATTATCGAGCTGGAAAAACCCGACGGCCGTCTCAAGGGCAGTGAACTGGCGAGCTTCGCCAGCCGCTATCGCCGCCTCTGCCATTTCCATGCGCTTGCAAAAGACCGTCATTACTCCAGCCATCTGGTCGATAAACTCGGCGATTTAGTCGTGCGCGGCCACCAGCAGTTGTATCGCCGCAAACAACCGTTTATGCAGCAATTCACCAGTTTTATTGTGGCGGGATTTCCGCGCTTGGTGCGCGAGCAGCAACGCTACATTTGGTGGGCAACTGCATTGCTTTATGTTCCAGGTTTGCTGATGTTCTTAGCAATTTTGTGGCAGCCGGATTTGGTGTACACCGTCACCGCGCCCGAGCAAGTCAGTTCATTTGAAAGCATGTACGACCCTGAAAATAGCACACTCGGCAGTGCGCGTGAATCCGAAACTAATGTGCAAATGTTTGGTTTTTATATCAGCAACAACATCAGCGTGGCGTTCCGCACGTTTGCATCGGGAATTTTATTTGGCGTCGGCTCGATTTTTTTCCTCGTCTACAACGGCTTGTTGATGGGCGCCGTCGCAGGGCATTTAACCAACGCAGAATTCACGCAAACTTTTTTTACCTTTGTTGTCGGTCACGGCAGTTTCGAATTAACGGCCATTTGCATCGCTGGTGCGGCGGGTTTAAAACTCGGCTATGCATTGTTGGCACCGGGCAATCTCACACGCAAAGAATCACTTAAACGCGCTAGCCTCGTCGCCATTCAACTGGTGTACGGCGTGATTATCATGTTGGTGATCGCTGCATTTATTGAAGCATTTTGGTCGTCCAATAATATTCTTATGCCCTGGCAAAAATATTTGGTGGGCGGATTTTTGTGGGCGCTGGTGATTGGCTATTTGGTTTTTAGTGGGCGCGGGCTAAAAAGTGAGGCATCCACTAAAAATTCGGATGGAAGAAGCGGGAGCGCACGCGAATGAATCTGGATCAAGTCACGCTGGAGATTCGCCCGCGCAGCGCCTGGGAAG
>DQHS01000104.1 GCA_003524365.1 Cellvibrio sp.
CCGCGCTCAGGGTGGCCTGGAGTGCGTGAGTGCAATTGACGGAATTGCTTGAGGTCATCCATTGCCAAATCGTAGCCGCTCAAGTGCAGCAACGAATAAATCAGCATAGAGCCGTGGCCGTTGGATAAAACGAAACGGTCGCGATCAGCCCAGTCGGGATTTTTGGGGTTATGTTTTAAAAAGTCATTCCACAGAACTTCGGCGATATCCGCCATGCCCATTGGGGCGCCCGGGTGGCCTGAGTTAGCTTTTTGAACGGCGTCCATGGAGAGGACACGGATTGCATTGGCAAGATGTTGGCGAGTTGGCATGAAACTCAAGGCTCCTTAACGTATAAGTTGATTGCTGTTGTGTAGGTGGGCGTTTTTACCTGAGCTGGTGACAGCTAGTCAGGACGTCCTGGGGTTGCAAAGCACTAATGGGCAATTGCCACTTATTACAGGCCTCTAATGGGCTTTTGTGTCGTTGGGTTCCAGCCGCCGTCGCTGGGAGTGAACGCTCAGGGTGCTTATTCCTTTACGGACAGCGCTCACTGACAAAATGGGCTGGCATTTTCTCCCAGCGAGCGCCGCCCGTAAAGGAATAAGCGCCTTGATAGGTACATTTAATCGATAAAAGCCCCACCACAGATCGAAAAAGCGCCCATTCAGAACAAATCCTCACAAAAAAGCCTAAAACCTATATCAAAATATTTTGATATAGNNCCACCGACGGTCTGCCAGTACTGACCGATATGGTGGAACTGGAAACGCCGCTCAGCCCGCTTGCGAACCTGCTCAAAGCGGCCGGCGATCCGTTGCGTTTGGAAATATTGCGCGTGCTCAGCCAGGATTCGTTCGGGGTATTGGAGCTGTGCCGGATTTTCTCGATCAAACAATCGGGCATGAGCCATCACCTTAAGGTGCTCAACAACGCTGGCTTATTGAGTTCACGGCGCGAGGCCAACTCGATTTTTTATCGCCGCGCCTATTTAGCGCCGGATCATCCACTCGCCGCATTACAGCAACAATTATTTGCGACTGTGGATACGCTGCCGATTGCGGAGCATTTGCGCGAACCTATTCGCGAATTACAACAAGAGCGCAGCCAGGCCGCGCAGACTTTTTTTAGCGAGAACGCCGATAAATTTCGCGCGCAACAGGATTTAATTGCCAGTTACCCCGTGTACGCCGAGCAAATGACACAACTGCTCAACAACACATCGCTGCGCGCCAAAAATCTCGCATTGGAAATCGGCCCCGGCGAAGGTGAATTTTTAGCGGTGCTCGCACAGCATTTTAATCATGTTATCGCACTCGATAACGCCGCCAATATGCTCGACAAAGCGCGCGCTTTCGCCAGCGAAAAAAATCTGCGCAGTATCGAATTTATTCACGGCGACACACAAAGTTTGCTCGGTCATAAGGTATTGGCTGATTGCATATTGGTGAATATGGNNATATGGTGCTGCACCACACTCCATCGCCGGCCGATATTTTCCAGGATTTAAGTAATGTATTGGCTCCGGGCGGCGCGCTGCTGATCTGTGACCTCTGTCGCCACGAACAAGCTTGGGCACGCGAGGCGTGCGGCGATTTGTGGCAAGGTTTTGAACCACAGGATTTTTCGCGCTGGGCGCAAGCGGCGAAATTAGATGAAGGCCAGAGTGTGTATTTTGCGTTGCGCAACGGATTCCAAATTCAATTGCGACAATTTTTTAAACCGGCGAATTTTTAATATCTATGCTCGTCATCCCTGCGAACGCAGGGANNTGTCCGAATATTCCGTCTTTACCTCTGAATCCGTTTCTGAAGGCCACCCTGATAAATTGGCAGATCAGATTTCTGATGCCGTGCTCGATGCAATTTTAAAAGATGATCCCAACGCGCGCGTTGCCGTGGAGACATTAGTAAAAACCGGTATGGCGATTGTCGCCGGTGAAGTGCGCACTTCTACCTATGTGGATCTGGAAGATTTGATTCGTCAGGTAATTCTGGATATTGGCTACAACTCCAGCGATGTCGGTTTTGATGGTGCAAGCTGCGCGGTATTAAATGCAATCGGCAAACAATCTTCCGATATCGCCATGGGCGTTGACGAAGCGGACGATAAAGATTTGGGCGCAGGCGACCAAGGTTTGATGTTTGGGTATGCCACCAATGAAACTGCAGTGCTAATGCCCGCGCCGATTTTTTATGCGCACCGCTTGGTAGAAAAACAAGCGCAATTGCGCAAGAGCGGTGTATTGCCATGGTTGCGCCCGGATGCAAAAAGCCAAGTTACTTTGCGTTATGAAAATGGCAAACCAGTTGCGGTTGATGCAGTGGTACTTTCTACCCAACACAGCCCCAATGTAAAACAGTCAGAAATTCACGAAGCTGTGCGCGAATTAATTATCGCGCACGTATTACCTGCTGAATGGCTGCACAAAGATACGCAATACCACATCAATCCCACCGGCCAATTTATTATCGGCGGCCCGGTCGGTGACTGTGGTTTGACTGGTCGTAAAATTATTGTAGACACCTACGGCGGTATGGCACGTCACGGTGGTGGTGCTTTCTCAGGTAAAGATCCATCAAAAGTTGACCGCTCTGCCGCTTACGCCGGCCGTTATGTTGCAAAAAATATTGTCGCCGCTGGTTTAGCTGATCGTTTGGAAATTCAAGTGAGCTACGCGATTGGTGTTGCTGAGCCGACATCCATTTCAATCAATACTTTTGGTACCGGAAAAATTTCCGACGCGGCAATTATCGATTTAATTCGCGAAAACTTTGACCTGCGCCCACGCGGCTTGATTCAAATGCTTGACCTGAAACGCCCGATTTATCGTCAAACCGCTGCCTATGGTCACTTTGGTCGCGAGCTTCCCGATTTCACTTGGGAAAAAACGGATAAGGCTGAGGCGTTGAAGAAGGCGCTTTAAAACATTTAACCGTAGGGGCGCTGCTTGCCGCGCCCTGCTCTTNNCAAAAAATATCAACCATTTGTTGGTTAATCAGGAAACTACTATGAGCTTCACCGACTACAAAGTTGCCGCTAAAACGGCCGAAGAATTTGCTAAAGACGCCGCTTGGGGCCGTAAAGAAATTGAAATCGCCGAAGGTGAAATGCCTGCTTTGATGGCACTGCGTCGTAAATATGCCGCAACTAAACCATTGGCTGATGCAAAAATTATTGGCTGTATTCACATGACCATTCAAACCGCCGTGTTGATTGAAACACTGATCGATTTGGGCGCAGAAGTGCGCTGGTCATCGTGCAATATTTTCTCTACGCAAGATCACGCCGCTGCTGCAATCGCCGCTGCTGGCATTCCAGTGTTTGCGTGGAAAGGTGAGACTGAAGAAGAGTTCTGGTGGTGTATTGAGCAAACCATCATTAAAGATGGCAAGCCTTGGGCTGCCAATATGATTCTCGATGACGGTGGCGATGTAACGCAAATCGTGCANNTGAAAAAAGGCCAATTAAAAGTGCCTGCGATCAACGTAAACGATGCAGTCACCAAAAGTAAAAATGACAACAAATACGGTTGCCGTCACAGCTTGAGCGATGCGATCAAACGCGGCACTGACCATTTGCTGATGGGTAAAAAAGCATTGGTCGTCGGTTACGGCGATGTAGGTAAGGGCTCTGCTGCTTCGCTACGTCAGCTAGGTATGATCGTAAAAATCACTGAAATCGATCCTATCTGCGCTATGCAAGCTTGCATGGATGGTTTTGAAGTTGTATCGCCTTACAACGACGGCATCAACACCGGCAAATACGAAGACATTAATCACATCGTACTCGGCACTACCGACTTGTTGGTCACTACTACCGGTAACGTCAATGTGTGTGACTCCGCCATGTTGCGTGCACTAAAACGCAGTGCAGTGGTGTGTAATATCGGTCACTTCGACAGTGAAATTGACACTGCGTTTATGCGTAAGACCTGGGAGTGGGAAGAAGTTAAACCACAAGTCCATAAAGTGTATCGCGATCGAGCGACTAACGATCATTTGATTATTTTGTCGGAAGGCCGCTTGGTCAATCTGGGCAATGCGACTGGCCATCCATCGCGCATTATGGATGGTTCTTTCGCCAACCAAGTACTGGCACAAATGTATTTGTATGAGCGCAAATTCGCTAACTTGCCGTCCGAACAAAAAGTGGAACACTTATATGTACGTGTACTGCCGAAAAAACTCGACGAAGAAGTTGCTAAAGATATGGTAGAAGGTTTTGGTGGTGTGATTACCAAACTCACTGCACAGCAAGCCGAATATATTGGCGTTGAAGCTGAAGGTCCGTTTAAGCCGGAATCTTACAAATATTAATTCTTCTTGTATCGTCACTCCTGCGAACGCAGGAGTCCATAAATTTTGATTTTTAATGGATACCCGCGTTCGCGGGTATGACAACAAAATGATGGCAACAATTGCCAGGGTTTACATTATGAATGACTCACAACCGCGTTTAAGTTTTGAATTCTTTCCGCCCAAAACGCCGGAAGGAAAAGAAAAACTGATAAAAGTACGCGACCAATTAAATGAATTTGCGCCGGACTTTTTTTCTGTCACCTACGGTGCAGGCGGCTCAACCCGCGATAACACCAAAGGCATAGTCACGCAATTCAAAAACGATGGCGTAAGCATAGCCCCGCACTTATCTTTTGGCGGTGACGATGAAGAAACCATCCGCGCATTGTTGCAAGAATACAAAGATGCTGGTGTGGATCGCATAGTCGCATTACGCGGCGATATGCCTTCCGGTGTGGGCGGCGCTTACCAATTGGTGTACGCCAACGAATTGGTTGCATTTATCCGCAAACATTTTGGCGATCACTTCCATTTGGAAGTCGCAGCCTATCCGGAAATTCATCCGCAAGCCAAAAGCTATAGCGACGATGTGGGTTATTTAAAAGGTAAATTTGATGCGGGTGCGAACAGCGCCATCACCCAATACTTTTTTAATCCGGATTCCTATTTTTATTTTGTTGATCAATGCCAGAAAGCGGGAATTACCCAACCGATTTATCCCGGCATTATGCCGATCATCAATTACAAAAATTTGACTCGCTTCTCCGATGCCTGCGGCGCAGAAATTCCGCGCTGGTTGCGCAAAGCACTGGAAAATTACGGCGATGATGAAGCGAGCTTGAAAGCGTTTGGAATAGAGTTGGTGACTGAGTTGTGTGAAGTCATGTTAGAAAATGAAGCCCCCGGCCTACACTTTTACACCATGAACCAAACTGAGCCTACAGCGCAGATTGTGAAAAATTTGGGGTTGATTCCGAACGAATAATATTTTTCTGCAAACCATCTTATTTGTAGGGGCGCTGCTTGCCGCGCCCAGCCCTTATAAAAAACGGGCGCAGTATTAGGGCGCAGCAAGCGGCGCCCCTACAATTTCAATTAATTATTGTTTAACGCCTGCTGTTGTAATTCATGCAACTGCGCAATACCTTTTTTAGCCAAGCCCAACATCGCCGCAAATTCCACTTCGCTAAACGGTTCAGCTTCTGCAGTACCTTGAATTTCGATGATGCCGCCGTCATCCCCCAGCACGACATTCATATCAGTATCAGCCGAAGAGTCTTCGGGATAATCCAGGTCCAATACCGGCACGCCCTGATAAATCCCCACCGAGATAGATGCAATCGCGCGCTTGATAGGTTCACCGGTCACTTTGCCGGTCGCTTTCAAATGGGCAACGGCATCGGCGAGCGCAACCCAGGCGCCCGTAATGGACGCGGTGCGGGTGCCTCCATCAGCCTGAATAACGTCACAATCGATATGTATGGTGTTTTCACCGAGCGCAGTTAAATCCACTGCAGCGCGCAGAGAGCGGCCAATCAAACGCTGGATTTCTACGGTGCGGCCTTGTTGTTTACCGCGCGCTGCTTCGCGATCCATACGGGTGCCGGTGGAGCGCGGCAACATACCGTATTCAGCGGTGAGCCAACCTTGCCCTTGGCCGCGTAAAAATGGGGGAACTGAATTGACCACGCTCGCGGTGCAGATCACTTTGGTGTCACCAAACTCCACTAACACCGAACCTTCGGCGTGTTTGGTGTAGCGGCGGGTGAGGCGAATAGGGCGTAACTGGTCGGGTGTGCGGCCACTTGGACGTTGCATAAAAGGAATCCTGACTACTTGAAATGGATCTTTGGGAAGGTGTGATACCATCCCTCATCTATTAATGATTGTTAAGTTGCGGGCGAACTCTACCAGCTCTCGCCTGTAGAAGTAACCGCCCCTCGCTATCCACCCTTGCATAGAACGACCTAATTCCAGGAGCCCTTATGCCACGTAGTATGACTGGATTTGCCCGCTGTGAAACCAAACTCCCTTGGGGTACGCTGGTGTGGGAAATCCGCAGTGTGAATCACCGCTACCTCGAACCCAGCTTCCGTTTACCGGAAGATTTCCGCGAAATCGAACCCTACCTGCGTGATGCTATGCGCAAAGCATTACAGCGCGGCAAAGTCGAGGCCAGCCTGAGCGTGCAATGGGAACAAGAAGGCGAATCAGATCTCGGCATCAACCTCAACAAGGTCGCGCAATTAACCAAAGCCGCGCAACAAATTAATGGCCTGCTCGGCTCAATTGCTGCACCAGTAAATGCATTGGATATTTTGCGCTGGCCAGGTGTAATCCAAAAGCAGGAATTGGATCGCGAGCAAATGCACAAAGCTGCGCTGGAATTATTTGATCTCGCGCTCGAAGGTTTAATCGAACACCGCTCGCGCGAAGGTGCAGAGCTGCAACAATTAATTATCAACCGTTTGGATAGTGTCTCGGCACAGGTGGTTAATGTACGTGCGCGCATGCCGGAAATACTCGCTGCGCAACGCGAGAAATTACAAACTAAACTTGCGGCTTTACAAGTAGAGTTGGAACCAGAACGGCTGGAGCAGGAAATTGTATTACTCGCGCAAAAAGCCGATGTCGATGAAGAACTCGACCGCTTGGATACTCATGTACTCGAAGTCAAACGCAGCCTAAAACAAACTGATTCGCTTGGTCGCCGCCTCGATTTTTTAATGCAGGAATTAAATCGCGAAGCTAATACACTTTCATCAAAATCGATTGTGAGTGAAACGACACAAGCAGCGGTGGAATTGAAGGTGTTGATTGAGCAGATGAGAGAGCAAGTCCAAAACATCGAATAACATACTCCGCTATAACTGAAAATTGGCCGCCGCTTTGTAGGCTCCGGCGGCCACATTCTTCAATTTTCCTCACTACAGCCCGCAACAACAACTCTTCTGTCCCCCCATTGACCCACCTGATATATATCAACCCCGGTGATAAAATCCGCCTGCGCCCAATCATTCAACCAAATGGTTGACAATCGACAGATTCAAGAGAATACTTAACCACATGGTAAACAATCAAAGCGAACAACTGGATGCCGTATTCCACGCCCTTGCCGACCCCACACGGCGCGCGATGGTTGCACGGCTGGCACAGGCGCCTTGCGGCATTAGCGAGCTGGCGGCGCCGTTTGATATGACGCTTGCCGCCGTTTCCAAGCACATCAAAGTATTGGAAGGCGCGGGTTTGGTGATACGCAATGTGCAGGGTCGCAACCACACCTGCCAATTGGATACCCGCCCCATGCACGGCGGTATCGAATGGCTGCGCCACTACGAGCAGTTCTGGAACCAGCAGTTGGATGCACTGACCGCCGCGCTTATCGCGGATGATCAAACGCAGAACACAACAGAGTAAACCGGGTCGATACTCATCGAGTCAGAGACCCTTAAATGTCCAAGCATAGGCCACCGGCCAAAGGAGATTGAGATGAATGACTATGGCGTACTAACAGCCCCGGATACTTTGCGTATTGAGCGCCTGTTACCCGGCCCGATTGAACGTGTCTGGCAATACCTGACGGATTCCGACAAGCGCGCCACCTGGCTGGCTGTTGGTAAAGTCGAGCAGCAGGTCGGCGGCAAAGTGGAGCACACCTTCCGCAATTCCGAGCTGTCACCCGAACACGATATTCCGCCACCCAAATATTCCCACTGCGCGGGCGACGTACCCATGCTGGGCAAAGTCACCGCCTGCGAGCCGCTGCGCCTGCTGAGTTACATCTGGAATGTGGGATCAGAAGTAGAATCAGAGGTGAGCTTTGAACTGGCGCAACTTAAAGATCAGGTAAAACTCACCGTTACCCATCGCCGCCTCACCAACCCGGATGAACGCCTCAGCGTCGCTGGTGGCTGGCATACGCATCTCAATATTCTGCGCGATGTTTTGTCCGGCAAAACCCCGGAAGGATTCTGGAAGGTACATACGCGATTGGAACAGGAATATGCGGAGCGCTTGGCGGGATAATAATCTCATGCCACATCATGCAACAATAAAAGTTGCATAAGCCAAAAACATACAGTAAAGTTTTCACGTAACAAATACTATTACGTGAAAACCCTACTGTATGGATCAGAGCTTATGAAACGCGATTCCAGATTATCCGGCGTACTCCATGTCCTCCTGCATATGGCCGAAACCAATGTCCCCATGACATCGGAAGCCTTGGCCAACATGATGAAAACCAACCCCGTGGTGATTCGCCGCGTGCTCGCCGGTTTGCGCGAGCACCAGCTGGTCTGTTCAGCCAAAGGTCACGGCGGCGGCTGGCAGATTTGTCGCAAGCTGGAAACCATCACCCTCCACGATATTTACCTCGCACTGGATAAACCCACCTTGCTCGCCATGGGCAATCGCACCGAGGCGCCGGGTTGTTTGGTAGAAGCAGCAGTAAACCATGCGCTCAACCACGCCTTTCAAGATGCCGAAAATCTCCTGTTGGAGCGTTTCCGCAGTGTAACTCTGGCGCAACTCAGCGCCGATTTCCATCAGCGCAAACAAGCACATGGATTCACCGGCAACCACGAACATTCGATTTTTCAGGGGGAATAACGCATGCAAATTTTCGATGTAATCGTGATTGGCGGCAGCTATGCCGGTATGGCCGGAGCATTACAACTGGCACGCGGGCGGCGACAAGTCGCAGTAATTGACGCAGGTATTCGCCGCAACCGTTTTGCCGAACATTCGCACGGGGTATTGGGGCAGGATGGCAAATCCCCCGCGCTGATCGCCAGCGAAGCAAAAGCCCAATTGCTGCTGTATCCCAATGTCACTTGGATTGAAAGCACAGCGGATTCCGCTGAAAAAGCAGGCGACCTGTTCAATGTCATCACTGCCGACAATCAAACCCTGAGCGCCACACGATTGCTGCTCGCCACCGGTGTAAGCGACTACTTGCCCGCAATTTCTGGCTTGCAAGACCGCTGGGGGAAATCGGTTTTTCACTGCCCTTACTGCCACGGCTACGAATTAAACCAAGGCCCGCTCGGCGTACTGGCCGTTAGTGAAGCATCAGTACACCAGGCGTTGTTGATTCCCGATTGGGGCCCAACCACCTTGTTCACCAACAATTGTTTTACACCCAATGAGATCCAACTAAAACAATTGGCAGCGCGCAATGTGCGCATCGAAACCGAAGCCGTTAGCGAAATTGCCGGTGAGCAATCTGCCATCGTTAAACTCGCCAATGGCAGATTGGTTGAGCTGGCCGGTTTATTTGTTGCCTCACTCACCAAACCCACCAGCTCTATCGCCTACGACCTGGGTTGCGAACTCGCCGAAAGCCCGGTGGGTTTTTATGTGAAGACCGACGAATTCAAACAAACCACCATTCCCGGTGTATTTGCTTGTGGCGATTTAGGCAGAGCGATGGGCAGTGTCACTTTTGCAATTGGCGACGGTGCACTGGCAGGATTTGCAGTCCATCGCTCGTTGATTTTTGATGATCTACCTCTTTGAGGACAATTCCTCCATCAAAAGTGTCGAGTTATTTTTCATATGTGACTTTTGGTAATTTAAGTAACCAATACAAATCAACCGCTTGCGAGTTTGGCGCCAAAATTGCTATGCACATGAGGTCATATTCATCTCGTTAGGAAAACGCATGATCACTAAACACCTAGTAAGTTTTTTCGCCGCCACCCTTATCAGCCTTGGGGCCAATGCTGGCATTATTTTTGAGGATGATTTTGATACTGAAGCAGGAGCTGCAGGCGTTTCCAGCCTCAACTACACCAGCTTCAATAATTGGACCGTATCAGATGGCACCGTTGACGTAGTCGCTAATGGCGGCTGGGGCATCAGTTGTGCTGGCGGTAGCGGCAAGTGCGTTGATCTGGATGGATCAACTAGCAATGCTGGCGTATTGACCAGTTCATTATTGTCACTCAGTGCAGGCACTTATAGCCTGAGCTTTGACATTTCTGGCAATCAACGCGGTGGCGCTGCTGACCGTTTTACTTTGGCGTTAGGCGGATTTTTGAATGAAGCATTCGAACTCTCCTCTACCGCGCCGTGGCAAACCGTCACTCGCTCATTCACCGTATTGAACGACAGTGCCAACAGCATCATTTTTAACCATGTTGGTGGCGATAACATCGGCATCATGCTCGACAACATCTCCTTGAGCAAAACCGATGTTCCAGCACCAGGCACATTGGCGCTGTTCGGTTTAGGTTTGATCGGTTTAGGTTTTGCACGTCGTAACGCGCGCAAATAAACCAAACGCTGATTTACCAAAAACGGCTCCTTCGGGGGCCGTTTTTGTTTCTGTAAATCAGCAATTTTAAAGTTATTAGTTAGAGTGGCGTAACCGCCGTGCTCGCAACCTAATGTCGAAAAAAAACAATTTTTCAAACATGAGATTCTGGACATGTACACGCAATCAACATATTCTCATCTCATGTCGAAGAAAATGTATTTTTTAAACATGAGCCGATTCAAATGCCAGCAGATGCCCCTGGATTTAGCCCCTCGCAACCCTATAACAACCTTCCAGTGCTACCGCCAAATACGGAGCTAGAGACAACCCCTATACTCAAAGCCTGTATTAATGCCCGTGCCGCCCTTGCGGAACTTAAGCAGGCTGGAGAGTTACTGCCAAACCAAAGCTTGCTGATAAACATGCTTCCCTTGCTGGAGGCAAAAGACAGTTCTGAGATCGAAAATATAGTCACCACCAATGATCGCCTGTTCCAGTACGCGCAAGATGGCGAAGAATCCCAAGCTGATCCAGCCACCAAAGAAGCCTTGCGTTACCGCACCGCTCTCTACCAAGGGTTCACTGCACTTAAAGATCGTCCATTAAATACCTTAACGGCGGTCACNNACTGTGTGCTCCACGATTAAAGGCACAGCAATGAATATTCGCAAAGTTCCCGGTACCAGCATCATGAATACGGCAACCGGTGAAATCATCTACACGCCGCCTGTGGGCGAACAAATTATTCGCGACCTGCTCTCTAACTGGGAGCGCTATTTACATGCAGACGATGATCTCGACCCGTTAATTCGTATGGCGGTTTGTCACTACCAATTCGAAGCTATTCACCCGTTTCTGGACGGTAATGGCCGCACCGGACGCGTGTTAAATAGTTTATTTTTAATTGAACGCGGTTTGCTTACCTTGCCCATCCTTTACCTCAGCTATTACATATTGCGCCACAAGAATGATTACTATCGTTTGTTGCGCCAAGTAACTAATGAACAAAATTGGCAAGAGTGGGTGATCTATATGCTCACCGCCGTTAAGGAAACAGCGCAGTGGACAACCAGAAAAATCAGCGCGGTGCGTGAACTCAACGAGCACACGGCTAATTACATTCGCCAACAGTTGCCAAAAATTTATAGCCGGGAATTGGTGGATAAAATTTTTGAACACCCTTATTGCCGCATTCAAACATTGGTAGATGCCAATATCGGCCAACGCCAAACTGCATCGGTTTATTTAAAGAAATTGGTTGAGATTGGAGTGTTAATTGAAACCCCGGCGGGAAAAGAGAAGTTGTTTGTACATCCCAAATTGATGCAACTGATGACAACGGATAATGATGAGTTTAGCCGTTATTAACCCACGGATGCGTCCACTAAACTCATGTTAATCTGCCATTTTCATTAGAGGGACACAGCTATGTACGAAGACATTCTCAACTTCTGGTTTAACGAACTCACCCCAGCGCAATGGTGGGCAAAAGATGAAAAGTTGGACGAGCAAATTAAACACCGCTTCTCCGTCATCCATACCCAAGCAACTCGCTGCGAATTATTTGATTGGCGTATGGCCGCGAAAGGGCGCCTGGNNCCAATTCTCCCGCAATATCTTCCGCGATACTCCCCAAGCTTTCATCAATGATCCACTGGCATTAGCGCTCGCGCAGGAAGCTCTAGCCGTAGACGCCGACAAAGCCTTGTCTCCCACGGAACGCAGTTTTCTCTACATGCCATTTATGCACAGCGAATCCGCAGAAATCCACCAGATCGCGGTGAAGTTATACAGCGCACCCGGTTTGGAAAATAATCTGGATTTTGAGCTTCGACACCAAACGATTATTAACCGCTTTGGGCGCTATCCGCATCGGAATAAGATTCTTGGGCGGGAATCCACGCCGGAGGAGATTGAGTTTTTGAAGCAGCCGGGGTCGGGGTTTTAAGCTTGGTGCAAACTTGGGATGGTTTAGTTTTTAGTGGATTTGTTCACCCATAGTGAACATATCGGAGGTTTTTCAAACCAGACCGATCATTTTCGTGACGTCACGAAAATGATCGCAGGCAAATGAAATTGCGAAGGTATAGCAACGGCAAGCAGTACTCTGGCGGGAGTTGATCATGGATAGGTCGAAACCAGTGCAACTAAGAGGTGAAACTACTTATCTGACTCATCATGGGAGATATCCGGCAATTTTGGAGATAATTCACCCAGCTTGCGTGACTCGCTTTTTACACGACGCTCTANNAATCAGCTTGCAGCACATTGTGATTGGTCATTTCAGTAGCAAGGTTTTTGGCCGCAATAGTCAGTGTCGGTAAAAAATCAGCTAATGGTCTGCTCTTAACAATCCCATATTTTTCTTTCATTGCCTGTGTCGAGTTACCACCAAATAATGCAGAGTCACCGCGCGAACGAATACGAGCAAAGCCCTCATCATCGACACCGCGCTCATAAATATTTTGTGAAAGTTCTTTCTCAGATTCACGCAAGCGCTCACGAGCATCCAAGCGTGCCTGCAGCCGCATGCGGTCTTCAATAAGCTCCTGCTTGCGTGTCTGAGTCGCGAAATAGCTTTGGGCAAACGCAATAGGCGCTTTGCGCGGATCGCCGTTCTGGGCGANNAAAAATTCTCCCAACGGGCATAACCTAGCGGCTCCTGCAAATCCCGCGCAAACCAGAATTCAATATTTTCATCCGGTACACGTTTAGCCAAGGCATCAAATTGGGACTGCATATCTTTTACCTGTTTATTGTCCATGTCGTTTTTTCTCCTGTCCGATTTGGAAACTATATGAGGATTCGCCACTTTATCATTTGAACCACACCAAGCA
Source organism: Cellvibrio sp. (assembly GCA_003524365.1). Classification (GTDB taxonomy): domain Bacteria; phylum Pseudomonadota; class Gammaproteobacteria; order Pseudomonadales; family Cellvibrionaceae; genus Cellvibrio. The sequence goes on from DQHS01000104.1 coordinate 13,380, forward strand.
AGGCGATTGATGGGACGGGACAAGCATTAGAAGTTGGAGCAGGTGATTGGGCACTAGCTATATGTACCGACCATTTTCGTGACGTCACGAAAA
>DQHS01000266.1 GCA_003524365.1 Cellvibrio sp.
ATTTCCATCAACATTTGGTTGGTATTAGCAGTGCCGTAGAACGTACAGGTGCCGGCGCTGTGATATGACGCGCTCTCAGCGGCCAACAATTCTTTGCGCCCTACTTTGCCCTCGGCAAATAACTGGCGTGCCTTGGCCTTTTCAGCGTTAGGCAAACCGGGAGTCATTGGGCCTGCGGGGATAAAAATAATTGGCAGTTGGCCAAACGATAGCGCCCCGATCATCAAACCCGGGACAATTTTGTCACAGACACCCAGACAAATAGCGCTGTCAAACATGTCGTGGGAGAGCGCAATAGCGGTACTCATTGCGATCACATCGCGGCTGAACAGCGACAGCTCCATGCCCGGAAAGCCTTGAGTTACACCGTCGCACATCGCCGGCACACCACCCGCCATTTGCGCGGTCATGCCCATTTCTTTAGCAGCAGCCTTGATCGGTTCCAGGTACTCACCGTAGGGAACATGGGCGGAAAGCATTTCGTTGTAGGAGTTGACTACACCGATATTAGCGGCCTGACCTTCGGCCAAGGCCTCTTTATCAGAGGTGTTACAAGCGGCAAAACCGTGGGCAAGATTGGCACAACCCAGATGATGACGAGCAGGTCCATTACGGCGGAATTTGTTGACACGTGCGAGGTAGGCAGCACGGGTTTCACTGCTGCGAGCAATGATTCGCTCGGTAATCTCGGCAAGTCTTGGATCAATGCTTAGTAGGTCAGTCATTAGGAATACCATTGCTCTTGGGGCTGTATCTATCGCAAACCTGTGGGTCTGCGCACAATCGCGCCGGGTACTTTGCCCGGCACTCTAGTTGCAAATCTCTCGGCTATGTAACGTTTAATTTGCCTTGGCGCGCTTGTAAATATTGATCAAATTGCGTGTTGAAGCATCGTGTTTAGGATTGGTTTCTTTCGCCAGATCCAATTCCGGCTGAATCCCTGCGGCGAGGACTTTGCCCAGCTCCACTCCCCATTGATCAAATGAATGAATGCGCCAAATGATACCTTGTACAAAAATTTTGTGCTCATAAAGCGCGATCAGGGCACCTAGCGAGCGAGCATCAACCTTATTCAGCAAGAAAGTGTTGGTGGGGCGATTACCGCGATGCACCTTGTGCTCCACAATTTCTTCGATACGCGCCGCACTCACACCTTTTGCACTCAATCNNCATCAATCCCCAACATCAATGCTTGGGTCTGGGCGAAGAAGTTTGCCATCAACGCATCGTGGTGACCTTCAACTGCAACAGTGGGTGCGATGGAGCCGATAAAGTCAGCCGGGATAATATCCGTACCCTGATGTAACATCTGGTAGAAAGCATGCTGGCCGTTGATGCCCACTTCGCCCCACACCAGCGGCACACTGCCATAACTGATTTGCTCACCCGCCCAATTTACTGATTTACCATTACTTTCCATTTCCGCCTGCTGCATATAGGCAGGGAAGCGGTGTAGGCATTGGTCATAGGGCAGCAGCGCTTGTGCTGGATAACCCAGGAAATTACGATTCCAGATTCCGACCAACGCCAGCATCACCGGCGCATTTTCCGCCAGCGGTGCAGTTTGGAAATGCTGATCCATTTCGTAAGCGCCCTTCAGCAACTCATCAAACAACTCATAACCGAGGGACAATACAATCGGCAAACCAATCGCCGACCAGAGCGAGAAACGGCCACCGACCCAATCCCACATATCAAAAATATTTTCTTCGGCGATACCAAATGCCGTCACCAATTTACGATTGGTTGATACCGCCACAAAGTGTTTGGCAATTGCCGACTTATCACCCGCCGCCGCCATAAACCATTGCTCTGCGGTGCCCGCATTGGTCATGGTTTCCTGCGTAGTAAAAGTTTTGGAGGAGATAACAAATAAGGTGGTTTCAGGATTCAAACCGTCCAACACCTCGGCAATTTGTGCGCCGTCGATATTGGAAACAAAATGCATAGTGAAGTGTTTATCGCTATAAGCCTTGAGTGCTTCGCACACCATTAATGGCCCAAGATTGGAACCGCCAATACCGATGCTCACAATGTCGGTAATCGTCTTGCCGGTAAAACCAACCCACTCGCCAGAGCGCAGTTTTTCGCTCAGTTTGCGCATACGCTCCAGCTCAGCATTGATCGCGGGGCGAGCATCTACTGCATCAATCACAATCGGCTTTGCAGACTTATCACGTAGGGCGACGTGCATCACCGCGCGATCTTCAGTGGCGTTAATGTGTTCAGCAGCAAACATCTTGCCACGCCAGCTTTCTACATCGGACTCTTTGGCCAGTGCAAGCAGCGCCGCTTTGGTTTCATCAGTAATTAAATTTTTGGAGTAGTCGAATAACAGAGTGGATAATTGCAGGGAGAACTTATCAAAACGTTTATCATCAGCGGCAAACAAGTCTTTCAGATGTTGGGACTTCATTTCTGCCGCATGGGCAGCCAGGTTTTTCCAGGAGGGTAAATCGGTAGGACGCACATCAGGGTTAGTCATTTCTACTCCACAAACAAAAATGCCCAAGCGATATACCTGAACAAGTGGTTAATTTCTATTCTGTTAGTTTGAGTCCGACCCGACTCAGACAAGTAGTGAAGGATAACCTTCCTACCAGCTTCAAAGTTATATGCTTACCATCCTAGAATTAAGCCTTTAGGCGCAAACGAAACTGATAAGCCAGGAATACACCGAACATTTGCATCAATTACATCAGCAACGCTTAGCTTCGGAACGCCACCAAAACTGCATAAACATCGCAGGAATTGCACGGTTTTAAAAGGCCGCTATGATAGGCAGATGGGTTTTGGGTGTCAATTAAAGCGCGGTGCCATCAAGGACGAATATCCTGACGGATCAGCATAAAAATATTGTCGCTCATCAAAAATTCCTACCAATCCAATTATCATCCAGCCTGTAGATCCCTTCTATGCACACGAATGAAAACTGCACAACACCTTTTGGAATCATTGAAGGTTTTTTTGGCCGCAGCTGGGGCTGGGAAGATCGAAAAAAATACGCACAGTTTCTTGCACTGAATGGGTACAGCTTTTACATCTACGCACCAAAAGGCGACAAAAATTTACGCAAAGACTGGCAAATAGATTGGCCTGTTGATGTTAAAAAATCCCTTGTTGATTTGCGCCAGGTTTATCACACAGCTAATGTGCAGTTTGGGATTGGCCTCAGCCCCCATGAAATTTATCTCGACAATTCCTGCAACCAGCGCACGCAGTTAGATCAACGCATCAAACAAATTAATCAATTGGAACCGGATATTCTGTGCATTTTATTTGACGATATGCGCGGCGATATTCCCGGGCTCGCGCAAATCCAGATCGATATAGCCCATCAAGCAGCCGCAACCAGCAACGCAAAAAAAATAATCTTCTGCCCAACCTACTACAGTTTCGATCCCGTATTAGAGCGAGTGTTCGGTGCGATGCCGGAGCAATACTGGCAAACCTTTGCGCAGCAGTTGGATAAAAGTATCGATATGTTTTGGACAGGCGAAAAAGTCTGCTCAACCAACTACCCTGCGGAACATCTTGCGCAGGTTGCAGAGTTAATCGGCCGCAAACCTTTTTTATGGGATAACTATCCCGTCAATGACGGTGCGGTGAAATCCAACCTATTGCAACTGCGCGCATTTGAGCAAGGCCACAGCCAATTAGCAGATAAGATTGCGGGGCATGCGGTCAATCCTATGAACCAGCCCTGGCTATCGCAAATCCCGCTGGCCAGCTTACCGCTGGCCTATCGCGAGAAAGAAAATTACTTGGCAGATGCGGCCTTCACCAGCATTTGCAACAACCTTTGCGGTAACGAACTGGCGGAACAACTGCAACGGGACATTCATCAACTGCAAGATCTCGGCTTGAAAAAACTGACGCAGCATGAGCGACAGGCATTGCAAACGACCTACAAACAATTCACCAACAGCCCTTACGCGCAAGAAATTATTGCCTGGTTAAATGATGAATATCAATTTGACCCAGCATGTTTAACTGAATAATAAAAAATTTATTTCATTAACACCGATTGAATCCACTTCGACATAGATTCAACTTGTTCCATGCACACAGTGTGTTCCATTGGATAAGATTCGTAACTCACAGCACAACCGTGGTCTTGTAAAAAACGATAGGCGCGCTGTCCCAAAGCCTCATTAACGACAGGATCAAGAATGCCATGCTGAATTAGTATCGGTGTATGTTGATTTGTAGGGTGAATACTGGCGCTGGCGTGAGTAGCAAAATAACTCGATAAAATCAGCAAACCTGCCAGTGATTTTTCGTAGGTCAACCCCGCGTGATAAGCCACCGCTCCGCCCTGTGAAAACCCCACTAGTATAATTTTTTCACTCGCTACACCACGCGCAATTTCACGATCAACCAAACGCTGCACGGCCTCAGCACTCGCGATCAATTGCGGCTCATCAACCTTACGGTCAAGATTCATTTCCAAAATATCGTACCAAGCCGGCATGATATAACCCGCATTAATCGTGACCGGAATTTGCGGCGCGTGCGGAAAAATAAAACGCACAGATAAATCCTTAGGCAAATGCAATTCAGGCACCAGCGGTGCAAAATCATTGCCATCCGCCCCCAAACCGTGGAGCCAGATCACACTGGCAGTCACAGGCAATTGCGGTTGGGTCACAATTTCAACACAAGGTAAATATTCCATAACTACTCTCTTTTGTTTACTTTTTGTGCAAATTATTTATTGGCTTGCCATATTGCTGGTAATCGCACATTTGGGCAAGCGCGACAGATAAGCAGAACCTGAAAAATAACACTACACTGGTGTTAATAACTCAAAAAACACTACCAGAACCACTGCATCAATGATGCTAAGGAATAACATGAGTAATCTAAATCCCAACCAACCTATTCTCCATGAATCAGGCGCGTATAAAACAGTTGACGCATTGATTTCCCCGATGGATCAATTAAATGTTCTGTCCAAGGTTGAAGTCGCCAAACTGCTCGACTCCAGCCAAAGCGGCCTCTATAAATTATTCCGCAGCTGTTCACTGGCAGTACTCAATACGGGCAATGATCTGGATGACGGGAAAGAACTGCTGGAACGCTATAAAGATTTTGATATCAGTATTGTGCAAGAAGAACGCGGCATAAAACTCGCGGTAAAAAATGCACCTGCCAACGCCTTTGTTGATGAAAAAATGATTCGCGGTATCAGCGAGCATTTGTTCACTGTTTTGCGTGATGTGATTTACAACAACGATGAACTTAGCGGTAATTCAAAATTCAAAATGCGCACCTCGGAAGGCATTACCGACGCGGTATTCCATATGTTGCGCAATGCCAACCTATTAAAGCCTGGGTTAGATCCTAACTTGGTGGTTTGCTGGGGCGGCCACTCAATCAACCGGGTTGAATACGACTACACCAAAGAAGTCGGCTACCAATTAGGCCTGCGCGGTTTGGACATTTGCACCGGCTGCGGCCCCGGTGCCATGAAAGGCCCGATGAAAGGTGCGACCATTGGCCACGCAAAACAACGCATTAATAATGGCCGCTATATTGGCATTACTGAGCCGGGTATTATCGCCGCTGAAGCGCCCAACCCGATTGTGAACCAATTAGCGATCATGCCCGATATTGAAAAACGCCTTGAAGCGTTTGTGCGCCTCGGGCACGGCATTATTGTATTCCCCGGCGGAGCGGGTACAGCAGAAGAAATTCTGTATATTCTTGGCCTGCTGTTGCATCCAGACAATAAAGATATTCCCTTCCCACTGATATTCACTGGCCCGGAAAATTCAGCGGAGTATTTTACCCGCATCGATAAATTTATCGGCGATACGCTCGGTGCAGAGGCACAAGCGCATTACAAAATTATCGTTAACAATCCGGAAGCCGTTGCGCAGGCAATGAGAGACGGGATTAAAAAAGTGCGCGAATTCCGCAAACATAGCGATGATGCCTACTACTTTAATTGGCAGTTAAAGATCAGCCCGGATTTACAACAGCCTTTTATGCCTACCCATGACAATATGCGCAATCTGGAACTCCACAAAAACCAACCAGTAAACCAGTTGGCCGCAAATCTGCGCCGCGCCTTTTCCGGGATTGTGGCAGGAAATGTAAAGGAGGAAGGTATTTGTGCAATTGAACAATTCGGCCATTTTGAATTGCATGGTGACTACGAAATCATGCACCCGGTCGATGAGTTGCTAGAATCCTTCGCCCGCCAAAACCGGATGAAATTGCCAGGGCGCGAATATATTCCCTGCTACAAGGTTATAAAGTAACCGATTGCATAGACCTAAGCGATCTAGGTTGTAGTCAATCTCCTACAAAACATAACGACTTTAGCGACTATTCCGCTGCTAGCCATACCAGCATAATAGCTCTACCAAGGAAGTAGACAATGATGTGAGCTGGCCAGGCAAGGTCAATGGATGCGCCCACCTGTTTAAGGAAGCGATGTCGGGAGACATCAAAGGATTGCACTAGCGCAGGAGGAAAGGCGGTCAGGGATTCGAAAGGAATATCGACGCAATTGACTACTTCTAGTTAAGGATAGAATCTGTACGGGGTCGCTTATGCGGCCCCTACTCATTTATAGGCTTACGAACTTTAAGCTTTCACAAAAGCCCCTTGCTCGCCCCATAGCGTAAAAAAACAGGCGATAAAAAGCCGGTTTAGATATGCACTGAATGCACAGCAAACCGGCCTAATACAACATCCCTGTTCCTCCTCGACAATCCTCGCCTGCGTTCTTTCAGTCATTTAAAACTTGGCGATTAAAAAAGCCCGGAAATGGTACTGGCACCCCAGTTTCTGAACAGACCACCATTTGCGCCCTGATTTGCCTTTAGTGCCAAACCAACGGTTTGGAACAATGCAACCTGGCTCAAACCACCCACATCAATTACACCACCACGCACACCCCCACCAGCAACCAACATAGGACAATTTTGGCCGCTGTGCGCATCCACATTACCCATATCTGAAACCTGGGTGACTATGGTGGAAGTCAGCAAACTTTTGGCTTGCAACTTATCCAGCAACTGCGCCGTGAGCGACATGTAATAGCGTACATCCTGATCGTAATAACCTGCGTAATTGGGGTTACCTTGATTATGATGAGAATCATGTGACGGACGCGGACGGTAAGCGCCGGTGGTGTCGGTGATCATGGCTCCATCAAGTACATGAGTGTGCTCGTCAGTACCAAACGCAAGGGATACAGACGAAGACAAACTGCACTCCAATGCCAACACAGCGATATCGGTCATTAGCTTTGAAGTTGCGTCAAAACCAACTACGGTCGTATTGGGAGGGGCAGAACAAGTGCCACCCGGATTAGTCGCCGCAATAGATGCCTCTATTTCACTGATCGCATTAAAGTGGCTATCGAGCTTTTGTTTCTCGTGTTGACCCAACTTGGTTTTCAGATCATTAACTGCCGCATAGTGGAAATCCACCATCGATTTACGCGGTGCGACAGTTCCGCCGCCACCGCCGCCACCGCCTGCGAACAGAATATCCAACGCGGCTTGAGGGCTGGTAATGGTCGGGATACCGGCGTTGTCACGCGACAATTCGGATACCGCTGTAGTCCCCAGATTCAACCACTTCACCGGGGCATTAGAGTTGGCACTGAGCACCTTACCTAGGTTGACGTCGAAGCTTTGTTTACCCCAAGGATTAGGGTCATTAAAGCGGTTGAACATAACACCGTGACCACCATTCATCATGGTGGCATTTTTTAACAGGGCGACACGGCCAGCGGAGAAATGACTCTGCAAGGGTGTGGACTGGGTGGGTAATGTAGTGCCCGTCGGGAAATACTTAGCCGGGGTACAACCACCCGGCATAAATACTGTCACCGATTTGTTGGGCGAACCTGTTTGCGCTTCTGCTACCCGCGCCATCATCACACCCGCGAGTAAACTGGACGCCTGGATCGCGCCCATGGCGATACCCGAACGTTGTACAACACGCAGGAAATTCCGGCGTTCTTGATCGAAGCAATCTTTATAACTCATTTTTTTGACTCCAATTCGTTAACAGGGAGAATGGAGCGCGCCTTAGCGCGCCCACTCCTGCCGGTAGATCACAGAATCCAACGCGGGAATCTCCTGCAACATTGCGCGTGGACCATTGCTGTTCAGCACGTTGGTCAACTTTTCAATATTGCAGCGATAGGCGTTGTGTTCACCGGGTGACATGGTGAACGGCACTTCACGGCTTTCGTCCCTGTCGATCAGGAAGTAAGAGCTGACGCCGCTGCTGTAACTGACAAACTGGGTTGCCATACAGGTTTTGGCCTGTTGGGATACCAGCGGATGCTCAACGATCGTACGGGCGAGATCTTTAGCACCGTTGAAGGTGATTTCAGGCTGGTGAATCGCCCGATCCGGATCATTGGTGAACTGCAATTGTTGATAGGGCGAGAAGAAGGTCGCCACTGTATCGATTGCATTGCCACGCAGATCGGTGGTGCGGATACGGCCGGCAGCGTCGAAGTTTTCCATACCGCCACCCAGTGGATTGATGATTTCCAGGTGACAATTGGAGCAAGTCGTTGGCTCGGTGATTTTGTCCGCAATCATCCGCTCAGTAGTTTTTGGATCATTGAAGAAGGCGGCATGTTTCTGCGCCAGTGCTTCACGGTCCAGAGAAACACCTGAGGGTGGCTCAGGAATGTCCTGACACATCAACTTACGGCGCACCGCAACCGCACGGGTGATAAGGTTGGCATCGTTGTCTCTTGCATAGCGCGACATGAAGGCGCCCGAGGTCAGGATACCGCCGCGATCACTGGTATTCGCACGGATAAAGCCGTCAGCATCGGCACCGCTGGTGCTGTAAGCCAAACCATAGTGAGTCGCCAAACGTTGGTTCACGTGGGTGAAGTTCGGGTTGTACACACTGGCAAAGGTGGTGGATGAATCCAGCACTGCGTGGGCAAAGTTTTTACCCAACTCTTTCTGCATATCGCCTGCAAGGACGGCAAAGTTAGCAACACCCACTTTATTTTGGGTGGCCAGCTTTTCGGTACCCAACCAGCGGTTGATGAAATCGCCCATCAACACCTTGGTAGTGGCCGAGTTCAGCAAAATAGCTGCCTGTTGACGCACACCAGCGGCGGTATTCAAATCGCCACGGGCAGCCGCCGCCATCAAATTTGCATCAGGCGTAGTACCGGTGAAGGTGTAACTCAGGTAGGTCGCCATCTCATNNAATTCACCCAGTTCCGAGCGATACAGGAATTGCGGTGCCGACAACATAGTCGCCAACGCAACCTTCATGCCCTCTGTCACCGTACGGCCACCGGTGGTGCCGCGCGCCAAACCTTGGTAGCTGGTTTGTTCTGCCGTGGTCAGTGGGCGACGGAAAATACGGGGCGCCAAATCACTGACCAACTTATCGGCACAGGCCGCAGTCGGAGTACAAGCCAACACGGAACTCCAGCGAGTAGCAACCGAATCCGCAATACGCTCAGCAGTCGAGAGGTAAGTTGAGTAGCGGGCAGTATCGACCAGCAGACCATTGTTGTTGAGGAACGAACCAGCGATGGCATCGTCTGGCAGGCGTGAAATCACATCGTCCTGATAATTAACCAAATCGCCCACTGAACGCTGGTATTCCGCGCGGGTCAATAAACGCAGAGTGCGCTGGCCAGGAGCAGTGGTAGTGTTCGGACAAGAGAACGCGGTTGCTGGGTTATCGGGAATACCATCGGCAGGTTTACGCAAGGTGAAGATAAAAGCTTCCAAATCTGCCGCACACTGGCCCGTACAGGAACCGGCGTCGCCTTGCGGCATATATTTGCTGATGTAGTTACGCAGGCTGAGGTTTTCACCTTTAACCTGCGAGTAATAGGCGCGGTTAGGGTTAACCGGGATCGCAAAACTATTATCCGCGAACTTCACCCCATCAACACCATGGCAACCCACGCAACCGCGTTGTGCCCACAGATTTTGACCGCGAGTTGCATCGCCCACCAACTCGCCCGCACTGCTCGAACTGCCAGAGCTGCGGCTGGAAGCACTAGTGCTGACTACCGATGAGCTCACCGCCGATGACACTGACGAGGTAGATGAAGAACTCAGATTGTCATAGGTCAGGGTCAGGGGCGCCGTTGGCACCGAAGGAACGCTGTCGGTATAGCTGATGATTTTATAGTCATAGCTGCCAGAGGCCGTTAATGCATCCTGATAACCAACGCTGTTGGCAGCCGTATTAGCGGCCGTTGCCCAGCGGCCATCAGCCCCTTTGCGACGCACTAAAAAGCCGGATTCGTTAGCGCTCGCATCCGCCCAGTTCAAGCTGGCGGTGCCAGTGAAGCCCACTGAACCGGTGAGATTGAGCGGTGTATTGGGCGCGCTCGCTAAATTAATCGCAGGTGCATTGGTGGGGTTAT